>JBAZFB010000008.1 GCA_041653595.1 Candidatus Omnitrophota bacterium
GCCGAGCTAAAAGAGAAGCTGCTGACCGCGGAGAACATCGAATATGTCTATAAAAAGGTGGAGAAGGCGGCCGCAGAAGGCCTTAATACGATACCGGACGAGGTAAAGAAAAAGAAGGCGCAATACGAGAAGGTACAGCAGGAGATAAACAATTACTTGAATTTTATCAGAACAGGTAATCTCTCGAAAGCGGTTTCAGAGGCCCTCTCCTCTGCCGAGAAGAAGAACGAGGAGTTGACCGGAGAAATAGGGTCTCTGGAGTTCCAGGAGAAGAAGAGCTTCAAAACGCCTCCTAAGGAATGGATAGACCATCGGTTGGCGAACCTGCGCGAGACCCTGAGTAAGGACACCATCTCTTCTGCCCTAGCGCTTAAAGAGCTGCTTTCGCCCATAATGCTTGAACCGGTGCTGAGCAAGGACGCGGACTTCTACAGCCTTTTTACAGGGGAAGAAAAGGATTTTAAGCCCTATTACGTCGCTCATACCAAAATCGAAACCCTTGCCCTCCTGGATGAGGAGAACAAGGGTTCGAATTGGTATCACTGGCGGAGAGTGGAGGATTCGAACCTCCGGTCGACTTACGTCGACAACGGTTTTCGAGACCGCCGCATTCGACCGCTCTGCCAACTCTCCGCGAACTCAATCTTGGTGGTAGTGAAGCGGATCCCGCGGGTATATCCCGCGGGATTCATGCTTATCTACCTCGTTTATATAAACTCACCAACTCCGCCTTCCCAAGCACATGCCCCGTCATCATCTTCTCAACGGTCAGACGGCTTGCGTTTTTGGGAAGGTTAAGTTTCAGGTCCAGCGCGTAAACTCTGAATATATACCTGTGCGTCCCGCTAGGCGGCGCAGGACTTACGTATTTATTCTTCCTTAAAGTATTAAGCCCCTCTGTTCCCGGAATACTGTTCTCTTCGATCTTTGAAACAACCGGGATGTCATATACGACCCAGTGGGTGAACGTCCCGGACGGCGCATCAGGATCGTCCATTATAAGCACGAGGCTCTGCGTCCCGGCGGGAATGCCTTCGATATCCAACTCAGGGTTCACGCCCTGCCCGTCAATGGTGAATTTTTTAGGCAGGTTGCCGTTGTTGGAAAATTCAGGAGATGTAAGGTTCATATTAACGCCTCCTTTGGGTTCGGCAGAGCAAATTCCAAAAGAAAATATAAAGAACAAAATTAACGATAAGCTAAAATATTTCCGAAACATGTTAGCCCTCTTATTCCTAAGGGAAATTTTATGGCGGAGAGGCCGAGATTCGAACTCGGGGTGGGCATAACACCCACAACAGTTTTCAAGACTGCCGCTTTCAACCGCTCAGCCACCTCTCCGCTCGCTCTATTTTAGTGGTAGCGAGCAGTATCCCGACGAATATGTCGTCGGGATACTCGCTTTGGCATATCCAAAAGTATCGCGAATTACACAACTATATCATATAGCTTACGCGCGCCTCAAGGAAAACATCTGCCTGAAGAGCCACAGGTACATATCCCTCCCGACCTCGTAAGCGTTTATCGCGTAATTTTTTAACGAGAAATCAAAGAACACGAAATTCAGTATGGCCGCCGCGATGCTTAAATTTATCAGGTATATCAGGACTATCGAAAAGAGGTAGCCGCTCTTGACCAGGTCCGGCTGTTTCGTCTTCAGGAACTCGACAGTCATGACGAAATGAAAAGTCAGCGTCAGTCCGACCGCGAAAAGGAAGACGCCGATAAAATCCCTTATATCCCAGATCTGCCTGGCGATGTACCAGATGAGGATCATCACCAGGGTATACGTCGGGAAGAAATAGGGCGCGAGGCTGATGAACAGGTTTGCCTTAGTCCCCTTCACCTCCCCGCCCTTCTTCGAGACCTTGAAGCTCTTGACCTTCCCGGCCGAGACGAACATCGCCAGCGCGTGAGTCAGCTCGTGCCCAAAGATATATACGACATTCGGTTTGAAGAGCACCGTGTGCATTATCAGGTAGACGACGATGCCGAGAAGGAAAAACCACTGGTTACTGTCGACCGAATAGATCTTTCCTATCTCGTGATACAGAGAATAAGAGGCGGAGATGACAAACGGTATGGCGAGTATCGAGACGATGAATTTTGTAATGCGGCCCATTATTTTTTCGGCGGGACTATTTTGTCTTTTCCGTCCATATAAGGCCGGAGGACCTCCGGGATAGTCACGCTGCCGTCCTTGTTCTGGTAATTCTCGAGTATGGCGATGACCGTGCGCGCCATGGCCACGCCCGAGCCGTTTAACGTATGGACATATTCGGACTTGCCCGTATCTTTGGAGCGGAATTTTATGTTGGCGCGCCTCGCCTGGAAATCCTCGAAATTAGAGCAGCTCGAGACCTCAAGCCAGGCGTTGACGCCGGGGGCGAATGCCTCAAAATCATAGCATTTCGCGGCCGAGAAGCTTAAATCGCCGGTAGATAACGCGACGATCCTGTATTGCAGGTCGAGTTTCTGGAGGACCTTCTCGGCGTTCCCGACGAGTTTCTCGAGCTCGTCATAGGACGTGCCGGGTTTCACGAATTTGACCAACTCGACCTTGTCGAATTGGTGGACGCGCATCAGCCCCTTTGTGTCCTTTCCGTAAGAGCCGGCCTCGCGCCTGAAACACGCCGTATAGGCCGTGTAATAGACCGGAAGGGCTTCCTCGTCGAGTATCTCGTTCATATGGAGGTTCGTAAGCGGCACCTCCGCGGTCGGGACAAGGAACAGGTCCTCGTCTTTCAGCCGGTACATATCTTCCTCAAATTTAGGCAGCTGGCCCGTCCCTGTCATCGCGGCGCGGTTGACCAAGAACGGCGGGAAGATCTCCCTGTACCCGTGCTCCTTCGTGTGAAGGTCCAGCATAAAGTTTATCAAAGAACGCTCAAGTTTCGCCCCGTCGCCCTTAAAGAGCGGGAAATTGCTCCCGGTTATCTTCGCGGCGCGCGGGAAGTCCAATATATCGAGATATTCGCCCAGCTCGATATGCGTGAGCGGCTTGAAATCGAGTTTCCTCTCCTTGCCCCACGTCTTCACTATCTTATTTGCGGAGGCATCTTTGCCGACAGGCACGGACTCGTGCGGGATATTCGGGATATTATACAGCGCGGCCTGGATATCCTTATCTATAGCCCTTATTTCCTCGTCGATAGATTTTTCTTTTTCCGAGATCGCCTTCATCCCGGAGATCTTCGCCTTGGCATCCTGTTTCTCGCGAAGAAGTTTCGCTATCTCGTCCGAGGCGATATTCTTATTGCGCTTTATCTCCTCCGTTTCCTTGAGGAGTTCGCGGCGTTTCCCGTCAAGCGCGAGCAGGCCGTCGATATCCGCGGGCTTGCCGCGTTCTTCGCAGGCCTTCTTCACCTTATCGGGATTATCTCTTATGAATTTTAAGTCTAGCATGTCGGGTTCGCCGTAAAAAAATTGGTGAGCCGCCTGAGACTTGAACTCAGCACCCACGGCTTAAAAGGCCGTTGCTCTACCGGATGAGCTAGCGGCTCACTTGCTAAATCTCTGTTATCTCTTTTTCTTTGGCTGCCAAGAGTTCTTCGACTTTGGCGATATACCTGTCGGTCAGCTTCTGGATAGCGTCCTGGCCGGTGAACTTCTCGTCTTCCGTGATGATCTTCTCTTTTTCGATCTTCTTCAAATGCTCTATCGCCGCGTGGCGGACGTTCCTTACGGATATCCTGCCGTCCTCGGCCATCTTCTTTACCACCTTGGCCAGCTCGATGCGGCGCTCTTTCGAGAGGTCCGGTATCTGCAGACGGATGAGTTTCCCGTCATTCACCGGCGTTATCCCGAGATCGGATTTTAATATGGCCTTCTCTATATCGCCGCAGACCGTCGCGTCCCACGGCTGGATCACTATGAGTTTCGCGTCGGGAGTCGATATCGCCGCGAGCGATTTTAAGGGCGTCGGCGTGCCGAAATAATCTACCCTTATGCCGTCGACAAGCGCCGGCGTCGCGCGGCCTGTGCGAACCGTGGAAAACTCGTGCGAGAGCACTTCCCCGCTCTTCTTCATCCTCGTTTCCGTGTCGATCAGGATCTCTTTTATGGTATGGCCTTCGAAGTCCATCTCGCCCTCTCCTTCTTCTTATGAGACGGTCGTGCCTACTTTTTCACCGAGGCAGGCGCGTTTGATATTGCCTTTGACGTTTAAATTGAATACGACGATCGGCAGGCGGTTATCCATGCAGAGGCTTATCGCGGTCGTGTCCATGACCTTGAGCCCCTTATTTATGACCTCTATATATTTCAGTTTGTCGTATTTCTTGGCGTGTTTGTCGACGACCGGGTCGGCCGAATATATGCCGTCCACCTTCGTCGCCTTAAGTATGACATCCGCGCAGACCTCCACGGCCCTGAGCGCGGCCGCGGTATCAGTGGTAAAATACGGGTTACCGGTGCCGCCGGCGAATATTACCACGCGGCCTTTTTCGAGATGGCGGATCGCCCTGCGCCTGATATACGGCTCGGCGATCTGCTCCATCTGTATGGCAGTCTGGACCCTGGTAAAACAACCTATCTTCTCGAGGGAATCCTGCAGCGCCATGCTGTTTATGACGGTCGCGAGCATGCCCATGTAGTCGGCGGTCGAGCGGTCCATCCCTTTTGCCGCGAATTTCTCGCCGCGGATGATATTTCCGCCGCCGATGACTACGGCTACCTCTATTCCCAGCTCCCTTACTTCCTTTATCCGCTCGGCGATATTGGAACAGGCCTGAGGGTCGATGCCGTAACCACGGTCGCCGCTTAACGCCTCCCCACTTATCTTCAGGAGCACTCTCTTGAACAGCGGCTTGACCGTCTTGACCATCGCCTTATTCTCCTAATTGGTACCTTATGAATCTCCTGACTACTATATTCTCGCCGGTCTTTGCTATGATCTGCGTCACGTAATCCTTGATCGTAAGCGCCGGGTCCTTGATGAACGCCTGCTCGAAAAGACAGGCCTGTTTTATCTCCTCTTCGCTTAAGTCTTTCGGCGCGTCTTCCTTCTTGAGGTATTTCGGGCTTGTCGACGCTACCTGGAGCGAGAGGTCCCGGCACAATTTCTGGAAATCATCGGTCCTCGCCACGAAATCCGTCTCGCAGTTGATCTCGACCAGGACGCCTATCCTCGAGTCGTGATGGACGTAAGAGGATATGAGCCCGGCCTTGGCTGTGCGGGCGGCCTTCTTCTCGGCTATCTTTAATCCCTTCTCCTTCAAGATGGCCATCGCCTTATTGAAATCGCCGCCGGACTTGGCCAGCGCTTCCTTGCAATCCATGACCCCTGCGCCGGTGGTCTCCCTTAATTTCTTTACGTCTTCAGTTTTGATCTTCGCTGTGGCTGTCATCTATTTAGACCTTCGTTGTTTTTTTGGTTTTTTTCGCTACGGGTTCTTCCGGGGCGGCCTTCTTTCCCTTGAGGACCTGCTTGCTCAGGTCTTCGACCGCTTCTTCGTCCACTTCGACCTTCTCTTCTTCGCCGGCTTCGGCCGCGACCCTTGCTTCTTCCGCTGCTTTTCCGTCGAGGTAGGCCTTCCTTCCCTGCATTATCGCGTCAGAGACCATGCCCGAAATAAGTTTTATCGAGCGGATGGCGTCGTCGTTGCCGGGTATCGGGTAATCTATCTTGTCCGGGTCGCAGTTGGTATCGATGAGCCCGACTACCGCCAGGCCCAGTTTATTCGCTTCGGCGACGGCGATCTCCTCTTTCTTCGAGTCGACTATGAAAATGGCGGCAGGGACCTTGCCCATATCAAGCACGCCTTCGAGGACGCGGTTGAGTTTCGCCTGCTCCCTGGTAAGCTTTGCCACTTCTTTCTTGGAAAGCTTCTCCATGGTGCCGTCTTCCTTCATCCGGGTGATATCTTTATGCCTTTTTATCGATTTTTTGAGCGTCGCGAAGTTTGTGAGCATGCCGCCCAGCCAGCGCTCGGTCACGTAGAACATGCCGCTGCGCAGGGCCTCCTCCTTCATGACGTCCTTCGCCTGTTTCTTCGTCCCCACGAAGAGGATTATATCGCCTTTTGAGGCTATCTCCCTCAAATAGCCGAGCGCCCTCTCCAGCGCCTTCTCGGTCTTTTCCAGGTCGATAATGTAGATGCCGTTCTTCTCTCCGAAGATGAACTTCTTCATCTTGGGGTTCCAGCGCTTCTTCTGGTGGCCGAAGTGGACTCCCGCTTCAAGTAACTGTTTTATAGTCTGCGTAGCTGCCAACGAAACCTCCTCCTTATGTTTATTTGCTTTCTGTCCTTGACTGCGGTCAAGGATCTCGCCCCTCTTTATGTTAGGGGCTCGATAATCGGGTGATTTTAGCACAATTAGGGGGTTAATTCAAGCCTTTTTCTTCTAAGAACTGGAGGTCATAGAGACGTTTATAGAGGCCATTCTTGCGGAGTAATTCCTCGTGGGTTCCTGTCTCGACTATCCTGCCCTTGTCCAGGACGATGATCTTGGTGGCAAATTTGACGGTTGAGAGCCTGTGGGCGATCACAAAGACGGTCCTGCCCTTTATGAGCTTCTCCAGGGCGTCCTGCACCAGCTTCTCGGATTCCATGTCTAACTGGGAAGTCGCCTCGTCCAGTATCAAAATAGGTTCGTCCTTGAGCACGGCGCGGGCTATTGCTATCCTCTGGCGCTCGCCGCCGGAAAGACGGTAACCCCTCTCGCCGACTATCGTGTCATATCCCTTGGGCAGTTTTGATATGAAATCATGGGCGTTGGCGACCTTGGCCGCGTTTATTATCTCCTCGCCTGAAGCGGCCTGGTTCCCGTAGGCAATATTCGTCTTTATCGTATCGTGGAAGAGTATCGTCTCCTGCGTGACAATGCCTACCTGGCCGCGCAGCGAGTCAAAGGTCACTTCTTTTATGTCATTGTTATCAATAAGGATGCGTCCGTTATTCGGATCATAAAACCTGGGGATGAGGTTCACCAGGGTGGATTTTCCGCTGCCGCTGGGCCCTACTATGGCGAGGATCTCGCCCCGCTTCACCGTGAGATCTATGCCTTTGAGCACGGCCTCTTTTTCATACGAGAAATCGATCTTGTCGAATACGATACTGCCGCGGAAATCATCCATTTTGGCGGCGCCCGGCTTTTCGCGGACCGTCATCTCCATATCCAGTAGCTCGAATATCCTCTCAGCCGCGCCGAGGGCCTTTTGGTTGATGGAGTTTATCTTGCCGAGGGCGCTAAGAGGCCGGGCAAGCATGAATATGGCGAAAATAAAAGCGATAAAACCCGCCGGGTCCACGCCCCTCGCGATGAACTCCCTTCCTCCCATCCACAATATGACGCAGCCGCAGCCGACGGCCGTGAATTCGGTCAGCCAGTCGAGGGCCTTCTCTCTCTTCGCCGACCTCATGAACATCTTATATAACCCGTTGTTTTGTTCGGCGAACTTATCCCTTTCGTAAGGCTCCATCGAGAAGGCTTTCACGATGCGCATGCCGCCTATGGTCTCGACGAGGGTCGTGGTGACGTTCCCCATCTGCTCCTGCGTCTGCCTGGAGATCTTCCTTAATTTCTTGCCTATCTGCACTATCGGGAACATTATCAGCGGGAATACCACGAAACTCAGGAGAAGGAGCAGCCAGCTGATGTTGAACACCGCCCGCAGGAAGAAGATCATGAATATATAGACGACGACCTGGGAAGACTGGTAGACGAGGTTCGTAAGGCCTTCTGTCACGGAATTCTGTATTATGCTGGTGTCGTAGATGATGCGCGAGACCAGTGCGCCGGTGTGCGATTTGTTATAAAAATCGAGAGAGAACCGGAGGAGTTTATCGTATATCGACCGCCTTAAGTCGGTGAGGACCCTCGTGCTCACATCGGTCATGAGGAATCCCTGGAAGAAAGTGAACATGCCCCTGAAGAAAAAGGCCGCGACTATGCCGATGATGATATACATGAAAAGGTCGAGACGCGGGACCGTATTGGAGTAACTTATGAAATCCTTGAGGAACTGCGGCATCTTATCCGGCACGCTCATCGGGGCGTTGCGCAGGACGTTATTTATGATGGGAAATATGGCCGCGGTTGTCACGAACCCGAAGATGACGCTGTTTATCAGCATGCACAGGTTCGCCAACAGCAATGTCGGGATATGCGGTTTTATGAATTTAAGCAAACGGAGGTAGAGTTTCATTACATTAAATCTTACCATACGGCGACGGGGGCTGTAAAGGCGAAATTGCCCTTGCAAACGCACTTTTTATCCTATAAAATAGCTCGAAAGGCGAAAAATGGACAAGATAAAGGTCGGGGTAATAGGAGTCGGGCACCTGGGACAGCACCATGCGCGCATATACGCGGGCATGGAGGGCGTCGAGCTCGCCGGGATATGCGACACCGATATCAGGCGCGCGAAGAAATTCGCAAGGAAATACAGGACAAACGCCTTCACCGACTACAAACAGATGTTCAGCGTAATAAACTGCGCCTCTGTGGTCGTCCCTACCGAACTCCACTACCACGTAGCCAAAGATTGCCTCTTAAACGGTATATCCGTCCTCATAGAGAAACCGGTGACAAAATTCGTCGGCGAGGCCGATGACCTGTTGAATATCGCAAGGGAGCGCAAGCTCATCATCCAGGTCGGGCACATCGAAAGGTTCAACGCCGCGGTCCGCGCCCTCGACGAGATACCGGGCAACGTCAGGTTCATCGAATGCCACCGGCTCGGCCCTTTCAAGAAACGCGCCCTCGACGTCGGCGTAGTCCTCGACCTGATGATACACGACATAGACATAATACTCGGCCTCGTCAGGTCTGAGGTCGCCTCGATAGACGCGGTCGGCGTCAATATCCTGACCGACCACGAGGACCTCGCGAACGTCAGGATAAGGTTCAAGAACGGCGCTGTCGCGAACCTGACCGCGAGCCGCGTAACGAAATCCGAGATGCGCAAGATACGCCTCTTTAAGGACGACTGCTATGTATCGCTCGATTACATCAAGCAGGAAGCGGTGCTCTATAGGAAGGTTAACAACAGGATCACCGGAAAACTTATAAACATCAAAAAGGAAGAGCCGCTAAAAAAAGAGCTCGAGGCCTTCATAAACTGCGCGAGGACCGGCGAGCGGCCGCTCGTCTCCGGCGAGGAAGGGCGCGACGCGCTTAAATTCGCGCTGCAGATAGAGGACGCGATAAGGGAAAACCTGAAGAACAATGCCTAAAAAGATAATGATAATAGCGGGCGAGGCTTCGGGCGACCTGCACGGCTCAAGCCTCGCTCTCGCGTTGAAAGAGCTCGAGCCGGACATAAAACTCACCGGCATGGGCGGCGGGAAGATGATCAAAGCCGGCCTGCAATCGTTCCAGGACATAAAAGACCTCTCGGTCATCGGCCTCCTCGAGATATTAAGCAGCCTCGGGAAATTCAAGGCCGCGTTTAACCTCCTCGCGGGAAAGCTCGATTCCGAAAAACCTGACGCGGTCATCCTTATCGATTATCCGGAATTCAACCTGCGGTTCGCGAAAGAGGCAAAGAAGCGCGGCATCCCTGTCATGTATTACATAAGCCCTCAGATATGGGCATGGCGCAAGGGACGCGTGAATATCGTAAAGAAATACGTCGACAAGATGCTAGTCATCCTGGGATTCGAGAAGGATTTTTACGCGAAGGAAGGCGTAGACGTGGAATTCGTGGGGCATCCCCTGCTCGACGTGGTTAAACCCTCCTTCGGCAGGGAAGAGTTCCTGAAGAAATACAACTTTGAACCGGCCTTCAAAACGATAGCCCTCTTGCCCGGATCGCGCCTCACCGAGATCGAAAGAAATCTCCCTATAATGCTCAAAGCCGCCAAACGGATAAAGGACAGGTTCGGGGATACGCAGTTCATACTTGCCAAGCCGCCGGAGATAAGTGCCTCCGCATACGAAAAAATACTAAAGAAGGCGCCGCTTAAGCCCGCGGTCGCGGAAGGTCAACCGTATGACTGCATAAACGCCGCGGAACTGGTCCTGGTCGCTTCCGGGACCGCGACGGTCGAGACGATGATACTAGAGAAGCCGATGCTGATAATATATAAGGTCTCTCTTCTTACGTGGCTCGTCGGGAAACTGCTGGTCAAGGTCCCGAATATAGGCCTCGTGAATATTATCGCCGGCGAAAAGATAGTGCCGGAATTGGTACAATTCGACGCGACGCCATCTAAGATATCCTCAGAGGTCTCCTCTCTCTTCTCCTCCCCGGAAAAGACGGAAGCGATGAAGGCGCGGCTTGCCGCGGCAAAAGCGGAATTGGGCGGGCCCGGTGCAAGCAGGCGCGCCGCGGAGATAATTCTCAAACAGTTAAGAAAGTGAAGTGTCTCCTAGTAGTGGTCGGCGAGGAATTCGATAGGATGAATGACCTTCATTGAGGTGGCCTGCGATATCTGGGACTTGCACGCTCCGCAGCCTGTCAGGATATAGTCGGCTTTCGCTTCCTTTAGCTCCCTGAACAACCTTTCCCCGATGGCAAGCGAGAGATCATAATTCTCCTTTTTGAGCCCGAACGTCCCGCCCATGCCGCAGCATGAATCCGCGATCTTCTTTATCGACACTCCCGGGACCAGTTCGACCAGGCATTGCTGCAGATCGCCGATCTCCTGGGCTTTGAGGTGGCAGGGGGCATGGAATACGACGCTCTTGCCCGATGGCTTAAAATCAGTATTCATCTCGCCCTCGTTGAACAGGATCCAGAGATATTCGTGGATATCGAATGTCTTCTGCGAGACGAGCAGAGCCGTGGGCGTAGAGAGTATCCTCGGATAATCCTCTTTAAGGGCGAGCCCGCAGCTCGGGCATCCTGTCACGATATCGCAGCCCGACTTCACCGCCTCGTTAAGGTATTTTAGGTTATAGGCGATGTCTTTCCTGACGGCGTCGGTGTTGCCGGATGATATGCTCGGGATGCCGCAGCATCTCTGGCGAGGGATGACGACCTCTATATTATTCTTCTCGAATACCTTAAGCGTGGTTGCTCCTTCTGCATCTGCATTGAAAAAATTCACAAAGCAACCATAAAAATACGCGACCCTCCTCCTGCCGCTCTTCCCGCTCAATTTCCTCTTTTCGAACGTCGGTACGCTCGGCTTGGGCAGGACGCGCCTCTTGTCCAGGCCGAGGGAGGACTGCATGAGGCGCCTGCCGAACGTTGAACACATGAAAATATCGGCGAGGACCGTTAATTCGGCCGAGGCCGAACCGAGGAACCTCATATTTTCCAGGACAGACTGGGAGAACGGCACGCCCCATTCCCTTACGTATATCTCTTTAGCCAGGGCGCAAAGTTCGGAGACGTCCGCGCCGGTCGGGCATTCTACGCGGCAGGACTTGCAATTGATGCACAGGTCAAGGACGCCTTTAATGGCCTTGTCCCTTAACATCCTCTTATCCAGCTCTCCGGTAATGACGGCCTTAAGTATCGCGGCCTTGGCGCGCGGCGAAGCGAGTTCCTGCGGCAGGCTGATATTTACCGGGCATACGTTCCTGCAAAGGCCGCAGGCATGGCACTTCCCGATCTCCTCCCTTATCTTCTCCGAATCGAACACGGTCTTCGTATCGACATATTTTATGCCGGCGTCGTAGATCAGGTCGTGCGTGATAGTCGCGTCCTTGCCTATCTTCTTTCCTGGATTTAAAATGCCCTTGGGGTCGAAGATATCCTTTATCCGGACGAAGATATCGTAAAGCGGGCCGAACTGCTTCTTGAGATACGGGACCCTCAATATGCCGTCGCCGTGTTCGGCTGTCGTCGAGCCGCCGAGCGAGATGACCATCCTGTAAAAATCGTCGGCGATCCCGTCGATCTTGGCGAGGTCCGCCTTATCCCTCATATCGAGGAGCGGGCGTATGTGCATATTGCCGTCCCCGGCATGCCCGTAGACGCATGCCTCGACGCCGTATTTTTCAAATATCGCGTAAGCGCCCATTATAAAATCGCCCAGGTTCTCCGGCGGGACTATCGCGTCCTCGATGAACGGGACCGGGCGCTTCTTCCCTTTTATCCTGTTGGTGATCGGGACTGCCGCGCGCCGGACCCCCCAAAGGCGGTCTTGCTCGTCCGCGTCCCTGGCGACATTCATCCCCGATATGAGCTTCCTCGCTTCAAGGAGCCGGTCTTTTACGGCATCTATCTTCCCGTCGAGGGACGGCGTGCTGTTCTCTTCCATCTCGACGAGCAATACCCCCTTCGCCCCCTTCCGGAGAAGGTCCCTGAGTTTCGGTTCCGCTTCGACGGCGAGTCCGATAAAAGTCTCGTCCATGAACTCTATGGCGGATGGCGATAGGCTACGCAGTTCCGCCACTATGTCCGCTATCGACTGCAGGTCTTTCAGGAATAACAGGAGCGATGCGCGCACCCCGGCCAGGGGCGCCAATCTCAGTTTCGCCTCGGTTATGATCGCGAGAGTGCCCTCGGAACCGGCCATCAATTTCACCAGGTCTACCCAATCGCCTTTAAGGATATCGTAGACATTGTATCCGCTCGAGCTCCTCATGACCCTGGGAACGGATCTCTTTATGGCTTCTTCGCTATTTTTAAGTAATTCCGCGAGCGGTACCGAGATATCTCTTATCTTCACGCGCGGCACAAGGCTTACCCGGTCGCCATTCGCGAGGACGGCCTCGAGTTCAAGGACCCAATCCGCGGTAGTGCCGTATTTCACCGAATGCGGCCCGCCCGAATTATCGGCGATCATCCCGCCTATCGTGCAGTAATCCCCGCTTGAAGGGTCGGGCGGGAAGAATTTCCCGTACCTGGCCAACAACTTGTTCAACTCGCCGTAGACGATTCCGGGCTGGACAGTGGCCGTGTCGCCGCCTTTATAGTCGATGGCCTTGTTCATGTATTTGGTGAAATCGATTATTATGCCGTTGCCCACCGCCTGGCCGGCGAGGCTTGTGCACGCGCCGCGGGCAGTAAGGGGAATATTGTTCCGGAAGGCATATTTGACCAGCGCGGCGACATCGTCCTTGTCCTTAGGGATGACGACGCCTTTCGGTCTGATCTTATAGATCGAGGCGCCGAAGGAATAGATATGGCGGGTCACATCATCAAAAAGGACATCCCCTTTGATGATCTTTTTAAGCTCTTTTTCCAATAAGGTCATCGCGATACTGGCAGGGTTACGAGCGCGTGCGGGACGACATAGACCTTCGCGTCCTTTCCGCGGGTGGCAAAAGCGTATTCCAGCGCCTCATCCATATCTTTAAAAGACAACATCTTCATCTTCTTTGCCATATCGGGGAATTTTGTCCCGACGAACGCGCAATCGGCAAAAAGAAGGGACTTTGCCACGGCATACGCCCTCTGTTCTCCGGCAAGACAAGTCTTGTTCTTCATCTTCTTTACGATCTCGGCGGGGCTCTTCGCCTTTATCATAGCGTCATAGAACCTGCGTTCGCCCAGCCCTTTACCTATGCCGTCTTCGCATCGCGCGGAGATGAGTATAAGCCCGCCCTTTTTGACGATGGGTTTCTGCGTGTTGGTCAGGTAGGTCAGGGCGCGTGACGCCTGGTAGAGGTTGACGTCTTTGGGCCAGCCCACTCCGCAGATGATTATGTCGGCCGGTTCATCCACCTTCACCCTGTAATGGAGCATCGCGTGTTCTATTCCCCTGTAAAAAGCCAGTTGCGGTTCGCCCGCGGTCGCGAATATCGTGCGCCCCAGGTCGTCATTCACGACGTTTATTATGAATTTCAGTTTAGCTATGCAGGCGAATTCCATGATCCAGCGGTGGAAGGGGTTATCCTTGATGACTCCGGGTTTCGCGCCCGGTTTATCGATGAATTTCGGAGAATGGGTGAACCTTATCGTCTCTTCGCCGGCCATGCCTATGCTCAGCGTCTCCGGCCCGCCCGAGAAACCTGCGTGCAGGTGCGGCTCGATGACGCCGATAGAGATGACATGGTCGTTATATAGCATATGTTTATTGACTATTACCGGGACGCCGTTGGCGACATATCCGAGATTGGTCAGGTTTGAGCTGTCCGAGGGGTCGTGGATCTTTATTTTTATCCGCTTGACGATCTTTTTCCCGAAAGCTTCTTCGATCTCCGGCCTTGTCGGGGGTGTGAGCATCCCGACCGCCATGAAGATCGTCACATCCTTATCCCTTATCCCGCCCTTTTTTAACTCATCCAGCAATATGGGGATTATAAGCTTACGGGGACATACCCTTGCGAGGTCCGGCACGACTATGGCGATCGTCTCTTTGGGCGAGACCAGGTCCCTGAGCCGGCAGCAACCCATGGGGTGGAGTATCGCTTCTTTTATTATGCGGGATTCGGGTTTCCTGCTGTGCGACCTATTGGGATGGAGGATACCCAGAAGGTTCTTCTCGTGGATGGAAACACCGACCTGCTTTTTTCCGTAAGGTATATTTATCTTCATCGGAGACCGTCTTAACGGCTATTTTACTACTAAAAAACGGGTTTGTCGACCCTTATCGGGAGAACATAAGGATATCCTGGGAAACGATGTCGGCGACAAGGCGCGTCTGTCTGTTGGCAGGCTCGCAGACCTTTATGACGTCCTCATACTTGCCGTATGACGGCGCCAGTTTCCTGAGCAGGTTCCGGCAGGAATCGATCATCTCGCGGTTGAAGAGGGTCTGCCCGCTCTCGGGGAAGAGCGCGACATAGAATATGCTCGTCTCCACCAGGTCCTGGAAGAAGTGCGTGCCGAATGAGAGCTCGGGGGCGCAATTGGCCCCGGCAAACGCAAGTTCGCCCAGGACGGCCATATTATTTATCTCGGAAAAAGAGACCGGGACGCCGAGCGAGGGCGTAGTCGTGCCCCATCTGCCCGGCCCCATGAGGAAACACGGCAACGCTTCCCTGTCAGTGATGAGTTTATTGAGCTCCCCTACCGCACGGGCGATATCGTACTTTGAAGAGAGCGGCAGCGCGCTGTACTTTTGGGGATCGATAAATATCAGCCTCTTTATGGGCTGGGATATATTCCCTCCCAGGAAAGAACCTTTTGAGCGGAAGACGATGTCTTCCTTCTTGATATTCTCCGGGAACTCCACTTTTTTACCGAGGCCCTTCGTCTGCAGGGGACGGCATTGCAGGAGGTTTATCTGGAATGTCCCGTCTTTCTTGAAATTCACGGTGAACTCGATATCGAGCGGGTATCCGTAACGTTTTTCGAGGAGCTTAAGCATCTTTTGCATCGTCTCGCCGAATGACGTCCCGGAGAAAAGTTTGTCGAAAGTCAGTATCCAGCGCTCTTCGGCGGCTTTTCCCGCCTCTTCCGCGAGGCGGTCCGCCTCGTAATCTCTGGCACCGGTATATTCAAGGTTGATCTCTACCTTATCGGCCAATAGCTTCCTAAGCGGCACGGCCTCGAGCCTGTTCTCTTTGATGTTCAGCACATCGAGGTCGTGCTGGGAGAACCTCTGCATATCTTTTGCGCCGGCCAACGGTTTGACCAGGGGCATATCGAGCGCCACTATCCTGGGATAATCCCCTTCCACGCGGTTGACGGCTCGCGTCCCCAGGCCCGCCACTATCCTTAGCATCCCTGCCTTTGGGTCCATGTCCTTGTTCCAGACGAACGTATTATACGATATCCCCACGCCCGCGATATCCGGGAAGAAATAATCCGAATGATAAGCGCCGGACACCCTCTGGACCAGCAGGGCCATCTGTTCATCGGCCTGGTCGAGGCCGCGCTGCAGGCGGTATGCCAGCGCGTCTTTGTTCATGGCGCTCGCGTATATGCGCCTCACCGCCTCCGTGAACTTATTGTACCTCTCCTCCGGCGAACCCTGGTTCACGAGGAATATGCTCTCGTATTTTCCTGCGAAGGCGTTGCCGAAACTGTCTTCCAGCAAACTGCTGGAACGCACGATTATGGGCGACTGCCCGAAATATTCTACCATCTGCCGGAACTGCTCTTTTATCTCTTCCGGAAAGACCCCTCCCAGCATCTTTTCGCGGAGCGCCTCGGCTACGGAAAAATATCCCTCCTTCGTCTTCTGCTCCATCCTGAGCTTCCACCATCCGTTCTCGACTATATAAGTGTAGAAGACGTCCGAACCAACATAGAAAGAATCATGCGGCTCGAAATATTTCTCCATGCCCAGGGAACGCTCCTTGAGGAGCATATTCCTCGCGAGAAGCATGCCGACGGCCTTGCCGCCGATGAAACCCGTGCCTATCATCTTTGATTTGATGCCGAGCAGGTCCTCGAGGGAATAATACTCCTCGACCAGCGAAAGGAGTTTCTCCTCGCGCGCTATCATTATCCTGCAGAGCTGCTTTATCATCTCATTCTTCTCGTCCTGCGAGCCCGCCTTTGAGGCGAGGTCCTCCACCTTCATGAAGAGGCGGTCCCAGTAATCGAGTATCCTGCGGGTGTTCTTTGCGCCTTTCTTGAGGATATTCGAGAAGAGGCGCGCGGTATCGACGCTGTTCGCTATCGGCACGAAACGGTCCTTGCTCATGAGGTGCGGCAGGAACATCGTCGGCGAATACCTGTTCCAGACCTTGAGCGGATGGACATAATACCTGCCCTCGTATTCGTAGACGTCTATGAGGAGCTGCGTTATCTCGCGGATGCGGGCGACGGTCTTGAAGGAATGCCTGTTGCGCAGTATCGAAAAGTAGGCTATGGTATTGAGCTCGTAGAGATACGGGCACGTTATCTTGAAAAAATTCCCTATCATGAGGTCGTTCGCCCACGCCGAGAGCAGGTCGGAGAGGCAATCGAATACGTAATAGACGCCTTCGCCGCGCTCCTTTATGATGCTGTTAAGTTGGGTGGAGAACGACTCGAATCCTTCGTGGGCGTTAAGCTTGTATATTTTTACGCCCTTGGCCGCCTCGAGCAGGGGCTTATGGTCCGCGAACCTTATATAGACGACTTCCTTCTTCTCTTCGAGGGCCTTCTTGACGAACGGGCCGAGGAAATCCTGGTAATTCCTGATATCGTCGATCTGCCAGACTACGTTATCGCCGATCCTTAATCCGGTTATTACCTTATCGAGGCCTTTAAAGCCGGTGCTGACCATGTACTCTCCTAAAAAAACAAGGGCGCCCTTTAGGGACGCCCTTGTCCGGCCTATCTACTCTACAGCGGTTAAACCAAGCCCTGGTCTATCATAGCGTCGGCTACTTTCACGAAACCGGCTATGTTAGCGCCCTTGACATAGTTTATGTAACTGCCTTCCTTGCCGTACCTGACGCACTGTTCATGTATGGCGATCATTATATCGTGCAGTTTGTTGTCGACCTCTTCGCGCGACCATGACAGCCTCATGCTGTTCTGGGACATCTCGAGTCCGGATGTGGCGACGCCGCCGGCGTTCGAGGCCTTTCCGGGCGCGTAGAGGATCTTCGCCTTCTGGAATACCTTGATGCCCTCAGGCGTAGTCGGCATATTGGCGCCTTCGCCTATGGCGATGCACCCGTTCTTGACCAGCATCTTCGCGTCTTCGCCGGATATCTCGTTCTGTGTGGCGCTCGGGAAAGCGACATCGCACTTGATGCCCCACGGGCGCTGGTTATCGAAATATTTGCACTTGAACTCTTTCGCGCATTCCTTGATCCTGCCGCGGCGTACGTTCTTAAGGTCGAGGACGCAGCTCAATTCCTTCTTGTCGATGCCGCCTTCGTCGTATATGAAGCCGTTCGAGTCCGAAAGCGTGACCACTTTCGCCCCGAGATCGATGAGCTTCTCGACGGTATACTGGGCGACATTACCGGCGCCGGATACCGCGCAGGTCTTGCCCTTGAGGCTCTGGCCCTTCGTCTTCATCATCTCTTCGACAAAATATACGCAGCCGTAACCGGTCGCTTCCGGCCTTACGAGGCTTCCGCCCCATCTCAGGCCCTTGCCTGTCAATACGCCGGTGAACTCGTTGCGCAATCTCTTGTACTGGCCGAACAAGAACCCTATCTCGCGGCCGCCTACCCCTATGTCGCCGGCCGGCACGTCCGTGTCCGGGCCGATATGCATCTGGAGTTCTGTCATGAAACTCTGGCAGAACCTCATCACCTCGGCGTCAGACTTTCCCTTAGGGTCGAAATCCGAGCCGCCTTTTCCGCCGCCCATGGGAAGCGTCGTAAGCGCGTTCTTGAATACCTGTTCGAAAGCGAGGAATTTCAGTATGCTCAGGTTTACGCTGGGATGGAAACGAAGGCCGCCTTTATACGGGCCTATCGCGCTGTTCATCTGTATACGGAAACCGCGGTTTATCTGGATGTTGCCCTTGTCGTCTGTCCAGGGGACCCTGAACATAAAGACCCGCTCCGGCTCGACCATCCTCTCAAGTATCTTCTCTTCCTGGTACCTGGGATTGTCGCCGATATAATCCCACACAGATTCCGCGACTTCCTGCACCGCCTGGTAGAATTCGGGCTGCGCAGGATCCCTCTCCATGACTTTCGACATGAAATCTTCGATCTTCTTTGCTGCCATTTGGCTGGCTCCTTTTTTTAGAAAATAAATGCGCCCCAACGCATAAAAGAATGTGGCTGAAGACGTCTTTGTCTCTAGGTTTGCTTCGCTGCTCTGTTGCAGAAAACTTCCGATACGGCTTTGTATCGCAGGTGCAATCAGGATAGCAGAATACCGGCTGTATTGTCAAGGAAGTTATCCGGCTCGGCGCTAAATATTCCCGAGATAGACGTTCCTTAATTTCTTTTTCGCTATCTTATAAGCCTTCTCGAGTGTCTCCTTCGAGGTGATGGGCCGGTCGAGCTTGTAGCACGGGAAATACCTCGAAAAATGCAGCGGCACATCCGCGCCGACATTATCATATATCCAATCCGTGAGACGGTTGAAATTCTCTTCGGAATCGTTCAGCCCGGGTATGACCAGGTTGGTCAGTTCCACATGGCACGCCTCGGCCGACCTCTTTATCGTGTGCAGGACGGGCCCGAGGCTGCCCTTGCAGTATTTCCTGTAGAATTCGTCGTCGATGGACTTGAGGTCTATGTTCATCGCGCCGATGAACGGGAGCATCTCCTCCAGCGGTCCCGGATTTACAAAACCATTCGTTACCAGGACGTTCTCGAGGCCTTCTTTTTTCGCGAGTTTCGCGGTCTCGAGGACGAACTCGTACCATATGAACGGCTCGTTATAGGTATAGGCGATGCCGAACGATTTGCATTCCCTGGCCTTATCTATCACCCATTGCGAAGTTATATTCCGGGTCGGCGCATCGAGGTCCTGCGATATCGCCCAATTCTGGCAGAACGGGCATTTGAAGTTGCAGCCTTTGGTCCCGAGCGAGAATATGAATTCGCCGGGATGGTAATGGTAGAGGGGCTTCTTCTCGATGGGATCAAGCGACGCTGAAGTCGTTTCGCCGTAGACGAGAGTATAGAGCTTACCGTCGATATTCTGCCGTACGCCGCAGACCCCGGTGATGCCGTTTACGATCTTGCAATCGTGGGGGCAAAGCAGGCAGTGGACCGAGCCATCCGTCTTTTCCCAGTAAAGCGCTTCTTTCAATACCTGTTCTTCTCGTCGGGCTTCTGCCCTTCCTTGAGCAAGCCTGAGAGCTCCTTCATGAACTGGTTTATATCCTTGAACTGGCGGTAGACCGAAGCGAACCTGACGTAGGCGACCTCGTCGAGGTCGTGGAGTTGTTTCATGACGAATTCACCTATCGCCGTAGAGGAGACTTCCTTTTCGTAGTTGCGCTGGATGATCCTCTCGACTTCGTCTACCATCCCCTCGGCCTTATCCATGGGGACGGGGCGTTTCTCGCAGGCCTTGAGTATCCCTGAGAGGAGCTTCTTGCGGTCGAACGGTTCGCGCCTCCCGTCCTTCTTTATCACCATCATGGGATGCTCTTCGAGCCGCTCATATGTCGTGAACCTCTTCTGGCATTTGAGGCACTCGCGCCTGCGCCTGATAGAGTCGCCTTCGGCCGAGATGCGGGAATCTATCACTTTATCTTCTATGTTACCGCAAAATGGGCATTTCATCTTTTCTTACCCGACTTGGCCATCCTTATCTCCACGCCTGCCTCTTCAAAAAATTTCTTCGCCATCTCGTCCGGATATCCCGATTCCATTATTATCTCTTTTATGCCGGCGTTTATCAGCATCTTCGCGCAGATAGAGCACGGCTGGTTCGTGCAATAGAGAGTCCCGCCGTGTATATCGACCCCGTGGAGCGCCGCCTGGATTATGGCGTTCTGTTCCGCATGCAGGCCGCGGCAGAGCTCATGCCTCTCGCCCGACGGGACCTTGAGCTTGTCCCTGAGGCAGCCCGTAACCTCGCAGTGCGTAATGCCGCTCGGCGTCCCGTTATAGCCGGTGGTAAGTATCCTTTTATTCTTAACGATCAAGGCGCCGACCGCGCGCCTCAGGCATGTGGAACGCTCCGAGATGAGCTTCGCTATGCCGATGAAATATTCGTCCCAGTCCGGCCGTCTCTTTCTTATTGTATTTTTTTTAGCCATATTAAGCCTCATTCAAAAGGTCGCGATAGAGCGGGAATCTCTTTACCATTGCGCGCACTTTTTCCTTTACGCGGCCTGCGGCCGCCGCATCTGTGATATTGCTTAAAACCTCGTCGATGAGCCCGGCTATCTCCTCCATCTCTTTCTCTTTCATGCCGCGCGTAGTGACGGCGGGAACGCCTATCCTTACCCCGCTCGGTTTCGCCGGGGGATTCGGGTCGTAAGGGATCGTATTTTTGTTCACGGTTATGCCGGCCTTGTCGAGGGCTTCCTGGGCGTCCTTGCCGTTCAGGCCTTTATCCTCAGCAGAGCTGAGGACTTTGCTGTTGAGGTCCAGCGAGAATAAGTGGTTGTCTGTCCCGCCCGAGACAATCCTATAGCCGCGTTTCTGGAATTCGGACGCCAGCGCGCGCGCATTTTTCAATATCTGGTTCTGGTAGTCCTTGAATTCAGGCTTCAACGCCTCTTTGAATGAAACCGCTTTCGCCGCGATGACATGCATCAACGGCCCGCCCTGGATGCCGGGGAAGACCATCGAATCGATCTTTCTCGCGAACTCTTTTTTGCATAAGATCATGCCCCCGCGCGGGCCGCGCAGGGTCTTGTGCGTCGTGGTAGTCACGAATTCGGCGTAAGGGACCGGGTCCGGATGTATGCCTGCGGCGACAAGACCGGCGAAATGGGCCATATCGACCATGAGAAACGCGCCCACTTTGTCGCATATCTGGCGGAACCTCTTGAAATCTATCGAGCGTGAATAATTCGAGGCGCCGGCGAGTATCATCTTCGGCTTGCATTGGAGGGCCGACTTTTCTATCTCGTCGTAGTCGAGCATCTCGGTCTTGCGGTCGACCATATAAGGGACGATGTTAAAATACTTGCCGGAGAAATTCGCCTTGTGGCCGTGGGTGAGATGGCCTCCGCAAGCGAGGTCGAGGGCCATGACCGTATCACCCATGTTAAGCGCCGAAAAATATACGGCCATGTTCGCCGACGAACCGCAGTGCGGCTGGACGTTGGCGTGTTCGGCCTTGAACAATTCCTTCGCGCGCTCGATGGCAAGTTTTTCCGCGGCGTCTATATGCTCACAGCCGCCGTACCACCGCGCGGCCGGATAGCCCTCGGCGTATTTGTTCGTAAGGACCGAGCCCTGCGCCTCAAGGACAGCGCGGCTTACGAAATTCTCGCTCGCGATGAGCTCTATATTCTCCTCCTCGCGGCGCGTCTCGTTTATTATCGCCTCGTAGATCTCCGGATCCACCCTCTTGAGATTCTTCATTTACACGCCTCCAGGTCGGATATCTGCTTTACCCTCCTTAAGTGCCTCCCGCCGAGCCTCCTCGTCGAAAGCCACACGTCCAATATCTTCTTCACTTTATAATTGTTCATCGATCTCGAGCCGAAGACTATGACGTTCGCGTCATTGTGCTCGCGGGAGGAGCGCGCGTCCTCGATATTGTAGACGAGGGCGGCCCTCACGCCGCGGGCTTTGTTAGCGACTATCGACATGCCTATCCCGCTTTTGCATATCAATATGCCGCGCGCGAATTTTTTCTTCCCGACCGCTTCCGCGACAAGGAACCCGTATTTGGGATAATCGCACGATTCCGGCGTATAGCACCCGAAATCCTTTATCTCATAGCCTTTCGACTTTAGGTATTTTATGACCTTGTTTTTAAGGTCGTAACCGCCGTGGTCGGCGCCGACAGCTATCCGCATATCTTCCTCCCTAACTTTTCTATCGCGTCTTTTAAGGTCATAAGGACCGATTCATAGACCTCTTTCGGTTTCCCGATCGGGTCGACGACCCTGAGGTTTTTGGGTTTCTCGCTGTCGCCGCTATAGGCGTAATCCAAAAGCAGGTGCGTCTTGCCCTCGGCTTCGGGCAAAATCCCGGTAACCGCCGCCACGTGCACCGGCTCCATGCATAGGATCAGGTCGTATTCCCCTATCAAGCGGCCGGAGACGGACTGCGCCCGGTGGGACGATACGTCCACATGCTCCCTCTTCATCACGTCTATCGCGTTCGAGCTTGCCATCATCCCGGGGATCGTCGCTATCCCGGCCGAGGCGACTCTGACATCGCCGCAGCCGTGGTCTTTGAGCCATTTTTTAAAAAGCCCCTCGGCCATGACGCTGCGGCATGAATTGCCGGTGCATACCATCAATACGGATTTTATCATATCCGCTCGATCTCCGCTTTCGGTATCGCGCCTTCGCGCAATACCTTGGGCCTGCGGCCGGTCATGTCTACGACCGTAGACTCGATGCCGATCGCCGTCTTGCCGCCGTCAATTACGATATCGACCTTCCCGTCGAGGTCGCGTAATACTTCCGCGGCGCTCGTCGGCGGTTTATTACCCGATATGTTCGCGCTGGGCGCGACGACCGGGACGCCTGCTTTTTTTATCAGGCCGAAGGCGATCTTATTGTCCGGCATCCTGAAACCGGTTTTTTTTCCGCGGCTGTCCCTCAATATTATCGTCAACGGGCCCGGCCAATACTTTTTTATTAATCTCTCCGCGCCGGCCGGTATCTTTCCGGTTATCTTCCTGACCGAGGCCGTATCGGCTACGTGCACCGTAAGCGGCTTGTTCTTCGGGCGCTTCTTTATTTCATATATTTTCTTTATCGCCTTTTTATCGAGGAGGTTCGCGCCGAGGCCATATACAGTCTCGGTCGGGAAAACCACCAACCCTCCCTTTTTAAGCTCCGCGGCCGCCTTCTTTATCTTCGCCGCTTCGGGTTTCGAAGCGTTGACACGCAGGACTTCCGTCATATCTTCAGTTTTTTATTCTTCGCTATTACGTCGGCCTCAAGCCTTCTCTTGAAGGCGTTGAGCTCCCCGGCGATCTTCTTGTCGCTTAGGGCCAGGATCTGCAGCGCAAATATAGAAGCGTTCCTCGCGCCTGATTTTCCTATCGCCATCGTCGCGACCGGGACGCCGTAAGGCATCTGCACCGTCGAGAAGAGGGAATCCATCCCGTTAAGGCTGCTCGTCTCCATCGGGACTCCGATGACCGGCAATCTAGTCAGGGACGCGATGACTCCGGCCAGGTGCGCGGCTCCGCCGGCGGCGGCTATTACGACCTTTATGCCTTTCTTCTCCGCCGACCTCGCAAAATCATGCACCAGGCCCGGGCTCCTGTGGGCAGACATTATTTTAAGCTCAAAAAGCACTTTAAAATCCTTCAATACCTTAAGCCCCTCTTCCATCGCCGGAAGGTCTGAATCTGAACCTAATATGACCGCGATCCTTGGATTCGCCATTTTCTATTATCTCCTGTTTAGCGCCCTGTAGCCTATATCCCTTCTGAAATGCATCCCCTCGAACTCTATGAAATTTACGGCGTTATAACACCTCGCTATCGCCTCTTGTATGTCCGGGCCGAGCGCCGTCACGCTAAGGACCCGGCCGCCCGCGGTCACGATCTTCCCGTCGGATATCTTCGTGCCGGCATGAAAGATGTGGACATCTTTCATTTTTTCCAAGGCATCCAGCCCCTCGATCTCGAAACCCGTCTTATATTCCCCCGGATACCCGCCCGAAGAGAGCACTACCGAGACGCACGGCCTCTCGTCCCACTCGAGCAGGGCGATATCTATCTCATCGTCCACCGAGGCCTCGATCAATTCGACGAAATCGCTTTTTAAGCGGGGAAGTATCGCCTGGGTCTCGGGGTCTCCGAACCTGCAGTTGAACTCGAGCAGCTTCGGCCCGGAACCGTCTATCATCAGCCCCGCGTACAGGGCGCCGGTATATTTTATTCCCTCTTTGCGCAGCCCCTCTATCGCAGGCTTGATTATATCTTTCATCACCGCATCCATCATCGCTTCCGGGACGACAGGCGCGGGCGAATACGCGCCCATACCGCCGGTATTCGGGCCTTTGTCCCCGTCAAATATCCTCTTGTGGTCCTGCGCCGAGGCGAGGGGGACGGCATCTTTCCCGTCAGTGACGACTATGATAGACGCCTCTTCGCCTTCGAGGCATTCCTCGATCACCACTTTTTTTCCCGCGTCCTTGAATATCTTACGTTCCATCATCGCCTCTACAGCGGCGATCCCCTCTTCTTTTTCGGAACAGACGACTACGCCTTTTCCTGCGGCGAGCCCGTCCGCTTTCACGACAAACCTGCCCTTAAATCCTTTTATATATTTTTTCGCGGCATCGCTGTCGGTGAAGACCTCGAATTTCGCGGTCGGGATGCCGTATTTTTTCGCGAGCTCTTTCATGAAGACCTTGCTCGACTCGAGCCGCGCGGCCTCCTTTGACGGACCGAATACCCTGAGGCCGTTCGCGCAGAATTTATCCACTATACCGCCGGAGAGCGGCGCCTCAGGCCCGACGACGGTAAGGTCCATTTTATTCCTCGAGGCGAAAGCTGTCAGGGCGGCTATGTCATCGGCTTTTATATCTACGCATTCGGCGATCTGCGATATCCCGCCGTTCCCCGGCGCGCAGAATACCTTGTCGACCAGCGGCGACTGCCTTATCTTCCAGGCGAGCGCGTGCTCCCTCCCGCCCGAACCGACCACTAAAACCCGCATATTATCCTTACTTTGCCCCCTCGCTTCGCGCGGGACTTTGCCTTCCCGTTATCCACCGAACCGACGATCCACGAATCTATCTTCCATTTATCAAATATCTTTTTAGCGGTCCCGTAATCTTTCGGGTCGATCACGATTATCATCCCAAGGCCCATATTGAAGGTGCGGAACATCTCTATCTCGTCTATCTTTCCCTTCCGCTGTATTCTCCTGAATATCTCCGGGACTACCCATGAGCCTTTCTCGATGACAAGGGTCTTGTCCTTAGGAACGATGCGCGGCAATTTCTCGAAATAGGCGCCGCCGGTTATATGCGCGATGCCTTTTATCTCCGCTTTTTTCTTCAGTTCCAATATGGGCTTGACATATATCCTCGTCGGACGGAGCAGCTCTTTTGAAAGGGCCTTCTGCTCGGCCCGTGAAAATACTTTCCTGACCAATGAATACCCGTTCGAATGCAGGCCGTTCGAGGCAAGCCCTATCGCGATATCGCCGGCCTTTATCTTCGAACTGTCGACTATCCCCTTCCTCTCGACCGCCCCGACGCAAAATCCGGCGAGGTCATATTCGCCTTCTTTATAGAACGCCGGCATCTCCGCGGTCTCGCCGCCTATCAACGCGCAACCCGCCTGCCTGCATCCCTCGGCGATGCCCTTCATGACATCGGTCAGGACTTTTTTATCTATCTTTCCGGTAGCGATATAATCAAGGAAGAAGAGCGGTTCGGCGCCCGAGGTCAGGATGTCATTGACGTTCATCGCGACCATATCAATGCCGACGGTATCATGCTTGCCCGCCAGGAATGCGATCTTTAATTTCGTGCCGACCCCGTCGGTGGATGAGACGAGCACCGGGTCCTTATATCCGGCCGCCTTGAGATCAAAGAGCCCGCCGAACCCGCCGAGCCTGCAGTCCGCGCCCTTGCGCGCCGTCGACTTCGTATATTTCTTTATCGCCTCGACAAAACGGCTTCCTTCGCGCACATCGACGCCGGCTTTTTTGTATGTAAGGCCCATATCAATACCCCTTATGCTCTGTGGCGAACTTATTCGCCTCGCCGCCGAAAGGCACCGGATAGTCCCCTGTATAACATGCGGTGCAGTAATTGCCCGGGCATGAGACGCAGCTTAATAACCCCTCGACCGAAAGATATCCGAGCGTCGTGACGCCCAAAAACTTCCTTATCTCCTCTATCGAATGCGTCGCCGCTATCAGTTCTTTCTTGGTCGGAAAATCTATGCCGTAAAAACACGGGTGTTTTATCGGGGGGCAAGATATCCTCATATGGACTTCCTTGGCGCCCGCGTCATAAAGTTTCTTGATCCTCGCGCGGGAGGTCGTCCCGCGGACGATCGAATCGTCGACGACGATCACCTTCTTGTCCTTCAGGAGCGCCTTTATCGGGTTCAATTTTATCTTTACGCTGAAATCGCGTATATGCTGCAGCGGCTGGATGAATGTCCTGCCGATGTAATGGTTCCTTATTATGCCCATCTCGATCGGTATTCCCGACTCGTGCGAAAGGCCGAGCGCGGCCGGCGTGCCCGAGTCAGGCACCGGGATGATGAGATCGGCATCGACCGGATGCTCATTCGCGAGCTTGTGGCCGAGCCTCTGCCTTACCAGGTGGACCGACTCGCCGAATATGAAAGAATCCGGCCTCGCGAAATAAACATGCTCGAATATGCAATGCGAGATCCTCTTGCTCTCGCCGAACGGCTTGGTCGAACGCAGGCCTTTCTTCGTGATATACAAGACCTCTCCCGGCTCGATCTCGCGGACGAATTCCGCCTCGATAAGGTCGAGCGCCGTCGTCTCGCTGGCCAATACGTATGCGTCGCCGAGTTTCCCCAGGCAGAGCGGCCTCCATCCATGCGGGTCGCGGACCCCGACGAGCATATCCTCCTTCATTATTACGAGCGAGAAGGCGCCTTTCAGCTGCTTGAGCGTATAGACAAGCCCTTCTTCGAAATTTTTGTGCTCGGGCCGCGCCAACAGGTGTATTATTATCTCCGAATCGAGAGTCGTCTGGAATATCGAGCCGCGGGCTTCGAGCTCGTCGCGCAAGCGCGCGCCGTTGACGAGGTTGCCGTTGTGGCCGACAGCCACTGTGCCGCGGGAATAATCAACCACGACCGGCTGCGCGTTCTTCAGCGTCGTAGACCCGGTGGTCGAATACCTGACATGGCCTATCGCGACGTCGCCTTTCAGTCCGGCCAGGACCCCTTCGTTGAAGACTTCCGGGACCAGGCCCATCCCTTTGTGTAAATGCGTTTCGCCGTCGAAAGACGCTATACCTGCCGACTCCTCCCCGCGGTGCTGAAGCGCATACAGTCCGAGATATGTAAGCCGCGCCGCGTCCTTGTGCCCGTAGACGCCGAACAGTCCGCAGTGGTGCTTGATCTTATCGCCCATTTTCACCTCTAGACATTTTTTACCCCGTTCCTGAAAATACTCACCCCGTCCCCTTCCCTCTGCGCCTCGCCGCGCGTCCAGCGCGGGTGCTGGGAAGCGAATAGATGCCTCTCCGGATGCGGCATAAGCCCGAATATCCTGCCGGTGATGTCGCACACGCCGGCTATGTCATCGACCGACCCGTTGGGGTTCCAGGGGAACCCGGCGAGCTTGCCGTACGGGTCGACATACCTGAAAACGACCTGCCCGTTCGCCCATAATTTCCCCAGGACCTCGTCGTCCTTCGGGATGAATTTTCCTTCGCCGTGCGCGGCGGGCACATATATCATGCGTTCGATGTCCCTGGTCCAAACGCACTTGTTCCGGGATCCGCTGTTCAGCCCCTTAGCGGCCTTAAGATAGACCCACCTGTCCTCATAGCGCGCCGTGTCGTTGGTCGTAAGCGTCGCCTCCAGCTGCTCGCCGTTTACTCCCTTTCCCGGCAGAAGGCCCGCCTTTACGAGGACCTGGAAACCGTTGCATATCCCGATGATAAGTTTTCCGGCGCCCACGAATTTCCCGAGGTCCCCGGCCAATTTGTATTTTAATTCGTTCGCGAGTATCTTTCCCGAACCGACGTCGTCGCCGTAAGTGAACCCGCCCGGCACGGCCATGATATGGTAGTCGCGCAGTTTCTTCTCTCCGCTGATAAGCTGGTTTATATGCACGGATTCGGATCTCGCGCCGGCGTGTTCGAACGCGAAAGCCGTCTCCACATCGCAATTCGTCCCGGCCGCGCGGAGGACTATGACCTTCGGCCTTCTCTTTATCGCTACCATCTTAACGGCCTCTGCCAGGCCTCCTTCAGTTCTTTACGGTCGGTCCTTACGACGATATCCCCTCCGGCGCCGTAGACCGTAAAATATTTCTCCTCGAGGACGCCGCCTATGAGCCCGATCGCCGCGCCCCTCATCGCCTTCTCGAACCTCTTCTTTTTTCCCGGGCTGACGCCGGCGATGAAACGGGTATTCGACTCCGAAAATAATATGATGTCGTCGCGCTTCTTCCCTCGCGTGCCGTATTTTACCTTGAAAGGCGCTTTTTCCAGTTTTATCTCGGCGCCGAACCCTCCGGCAAACGCCATCTCGGCCGCCGCCACCCCTATGCCGCCCTCCGAACAATCATGGCAGGCGTTCACGAGGCCGGCCCTTATCGCGCGGCTCAACTTCTCCATCAGCGCGCGGCTGCGTTTCGCGTCAACGGTCGGCACGGAATTCCCTATCGCTGCGCCGCGCGATTTATAATAATATGAACCGCCGAGCTCATCATATGTCATCCCGACTACGTATATCAGGTCGCCCGCTTCCTTGAAATCCATGGTGATGCATTTCTTTACGTTATCGGCCACGCTGATAGCCGAAACGAGCAGGGTCCCGGGGATCGACACGCGTTTTTTGCCGACGATATATTCATTATGAAGGCTGTCTTTGCCCGAGATGAAAGGCGCCTGGAAACCCTTCGACATATCATAACAACCCTGAGCCGCCCTCACGAGGCTGCCCAATTGCGACGGCTGGTCCGTGTCGCCCCAGCAGAAATTATCCAGCAGCGCCACCTCTTTCAGGTCGCCGCCTACCGCAATTACCTGCCTCAGCGCCTCGTCGATATTCGACGCCGCCATCCAGTACGGGTCGATCTCTCCGTACCTCGGATTTATCCCGTTCGATATTATCACGCCTTTATCCGAATCTAATATAGGCCTGGCTACCGCGGCGTCGGACGGCCCGTCGTTATTTACGCCGACAAGCGGTTTTATGACCGAGCCGGCCTGGACCTCGTGGTCGTATTGCCTTATTATCCATTCCTTGCTGCAGACGTTCCAATCGGATAATATCCTTAAGAGCGACGGGGTCAGGTCCTTCGGGCACGCGAACCGCGGCTCGGCGCGCTTCGGCCTGTTCCATCTCGCCTTCCTTACGGTCTTCGGCAGGCCGTCGTGCAGGAATTTCATATCGAGGTCGCAGACCCTGTTCCTTTTATAAAAAAGTTCCAGTTTTTTCGTGCGGGTAAACTCGCCGATCACCGTCGCCTCGACATCCTCTCTTTCGAAGACCTCGAGCAGTCTTTTTACTTTGTTCTTCGGCACCGAGAGGACCATCCTCTCCTGCGCTTCTGATATCCATATCTCGGTATAGGTCAGCCCCTCGTATTTGAGCGGTATCCTGTCGAGGTCGATCCTGACACCGGTCTTCTCTCCCATTTCGCCGACAGCGCTCGATAATCCGCCGCCGCCGCAATCTGTTATCGCGTCATAAAGATCGAGGTCTCGCGCCTTCAGGATACAGTCGGCCATCTTTTTTTCCTCGATGGGATTCCCGATCTGGACCGCCTGCGCCGAGACCTGCTCCGACTCCGAGGTCAATTCCCCGGACGAGAATGTCGCGCCGTGTATCCCGTCGCGGCCGGTCTTCCCTCCCACGAGGACGACCAGGTCCCCGCTCTCAACCTCTTTAAAAGACTTTTCTTTCGGCATAATGCCGACATTCCCGCAATAGACCAGGGGATTGCCGAGGTACCTGTTGTCAAAGAGCACGGCGCCGTTCACGGTCGGTATCCCCATCTTATTCCCGTAATCGCGCACGCCGGCGACGACGCCTTTCATCACCCTCTTCGGGTGAAGGACGCCTTTAGGCAGGCGGTTAAAAGCGTAATCAGGCTCGCCGAAGCAGAATACGTCGGTATTTAAGATCGGCTTCGCGCCGAGGCCGGTGCCGAGCGGGTCGCGTATCACGCCGCCCAAGCCCGTATTCGCGCCGCCGTACGGCTCTATCGCCGACGGATGGTTATGCGTCTCGGCCTTGAAGCATACGTTATATCTTTCGTCGAACCTGATGACCCCGGAATTATCCTTGAATACCGAGACGCACCACGGCTTCTTGAGCTCGGCGGTCGCCTTCATTATCGTCTCTTTAAGGAGGTTGTTTATGAATCGCTTTTTCCCGCCGGACTCGTAATCTATCAGGCCGCGGAATGTCTTGTGGCCGCAATGCTCGGACCACGTCTGCGCGAGCGTCTCAAGCTCGACATCGGCCGGCTCGCGCCCGAGGACGGCAAAATACTCCCTTATCCTGCGCATCTCGGTGAGATCCAGGAATAATTGGCCTTCTTTGCTTATACTCTCGAGATCTTTGTCCGAAGAGCCCGAGAGGCCCACCTTTGTAAGTTTGAAATGGTATTGCGGAGGGTTTTTTAAGGTGTAGGAGCCCGGCCCGGTCACGACATGCTGGATGACTTTATTGAAGAGGAGCTTCTCGCTTATCGTCTTAAGCCGGCCCCCGGACACCTTCCCGTTGATGATATATTTTTTTGCGGTCTTGACCGATTCGACGCCTTTTACGCCGAGATCGAGGATGCCTTTTTTCACGCTCTCCTCGACCGGGTCCATCACCCCGGCGTTATAGGTCACCTCGACGATGGCCTTATTTTTCGCGCGGGTATTCCTGCCGGTTATGGGGCTCGACCTGAATGAATAAACCTGGGTAACAGGGTCGGTAAGCAGTTCCCCGGAGATCCTCTTTATCCCGGACCGGGAAACATTGCCTTCGATTATATATACCTGCGCGACCTCGACCGACTCGACGCCTTTTATTCCCAGGTCCTCTATGTCCCTCTTGACGCCGGAGTCGAAGCCATCGTTCCTATCGCATACTTCAACGCGCCACAGCACTTAGAGCTCCTTATCGGTTAATTTCCTTAAGGCCTCCAGATACTTCTTGCTCGTCTTCTTGATGATATCCTCGGGCAGGTGCGGGGCCGGCGGGGTCTTGGGCCAATTTAAACTTTCAAGATAATCCCGCACGAACTGCTTATCGAAACTCGCCTGCGGCCCGCCCGGCTTGTATTTCTCTTTGGGCCAGAACCTCGACGAATCCGGCGTCAGGACCTCATCGATAAGTATCGTCTTGCCTTCTTCGGTAACGCCGAACTCGAACTTCGTGTCGGCGATTATTATCCCTTTCGAATCCGCGTATTCCGCGGCCCTGTTGTAGATCGCTATCGCCTTGCTCTTTACGAGGTCGTAAAGCCTGTCGCCGAGCTTCTTCCTCGCGCCGAACTCGGTGATGTTCAGGTCGTGGCCGATATCCTCCTTGGTCGAGGGGGTAAATATCGGCTCGGGCAGCTGGTCGGATTCCTTAAGGCCCTTCGGCAGTTTGATGCAGCATATCTCGCCGGTCTCTTTGTATTCCCTCCACCCCGAACCTGAGAGGTATCCCCTGACCACGCATTCTATCGAAAGCGGCCGGGTCCTCTTTACCAGCATCGAGCGGTCCTTTAATATATCCGTCGAATCGCCGAGTTTATCGCGCAGCGATTCCATGTCGAACGTCACCGCGTGGTTCTCGCTCTGTTCTTTCAGGTAATCAAACCAGAACTTGGATATCTGCGTCAGGACCTTCCCCTTATAAGGGATGCCTTCGGACAGGACCACATCGAAACACGATATCCTGTCGGTCGCGACGATAAGCAATTTGCCGTCAAGCTCGTAGATATCGCGGACCTTCCCGCGCTTGAAAAATTTCAGCGGGATGTTCTCGGTAGTAAGCAAAACTTCTTCTTTTACTTTTTCAGTCATAGCCCTAACCGTTTGTATATCCTGTCGACGTTCTTGGTGTAATAGCCCAGGTCGAAGCAAGCTTCCACCTCCTCGTGCGTCAGGTACTTCGTGACGTCGATATCGTCCATTAATATCGCGTTGAACCCGATGTTCTCCTTCCAGACGCGCATCGCGCATTTCTGGACCATGTCATACGCCTCATTCCTCGCGAGCCCCTTGCCTATGAGCGCCAAAAGCACCCTCTGCGAGAATACGAGGCCCTTCATCCTCTCGAGGTTCTCTATCATCCGTTCGGGATAGACTGCCATGTGCATGGCGACATCGGTCGCCAGGTTCAGCATATAATCCAGGAGGATGCACGAATCCGGGATTATCACGCGCTCTACCGACGAGTGCGAGATGTCCCTCTCGTGCCACAACGAGATATTCTCCATCGCCGCCAGCGAATTCCCGCGCAGGACCCTCGCGAGCCCGGCTATGCGTTCGCATATCACAGGGTTCCTCTTGTGAGGCATCGCCGACGAGCCCTTCTGCCCCTCGGTAAACGGTTCCTCCGCCTCGAGGATCTCGGTCCTCTGGAGCGCCCTTATCTCGGTCGCGAATTTCTCGAGCGTGCCGCCTATTATGGCTATGGTCGTCAGGAACTGCGCGTGCCTGTCGCGCTGTATCACCTGCGTCGATATCGGCGCGGGCTCAAGCTTCAGCCGTTTGCAGACGTATTCCTCCACCCACGGGTCGACGTTGGCGAAAGTCCCGACCGCGCCGGATAATTTGCCCACGCTTATCGCCTTGCGCGCGGCTTCCATCCTGGCGATATCACGCTGTATCTCGGCGTAAATAAGAGCGAATTTAAGGCCGAACGTCATCGGCTCGGCGTGCACGCCGTGTGTCCTGCCGACGCACGGGGTGTTCTTGTATTTTTTGGCTTTTCTCTCTAACGCTATAAGGAATCTCTTGAGGTCGTCGATAAGGATATCGGCCGCGTCCCTCATCTGGAGCGAGAGCCCGGTATCGAGGACATCGCTTGAGGTAAGGCCCATGTGGATATATTTGGCGTCAGGCCCGACGTTCTCGGAGATGCTCTTTATGAAAGCGATAACGTCGTGCTTTGTCTCTTTTTCGATCTCTTTTATGCGGTCTACGTCGAAGCGGGCGCGCCTTTTGATCTCGGATAATGCGGAATTTGGTATAAGTTTCTTCCTCGCGAATGCCTCGCAGGCCATTAGCTCCACGTCGAGCATCCGCTGGAAACGGTTCCGGTCTTCCCAGATCTTACCCATCCTGGGCAGGGTGTATCTCTCGATCATCTTGCCTCCAAAGGTGTAAAACCCGTAAAGGAGAGTCCTTCGGACATAATTTGTTCTTCTTATTTGAGGATTTCTAGTTTAATGAAGGCTTGTGCTACGATTATTTATACCACAAATGGCTTGTGGTGTCAAAATAATTCTCACACAAGGTCTTGGGGAAATTCGCTGATTAACCTATTGTTTTTCTTTTTCTGCAAGAGCCAGGCTTTCCGCATTGCTATAAACTAACAGGCCTTCTCCTTTTGATAATTCGATCCTGTCCCCTTCCTTGCTGCTGCCCCAATAATATCTTTCATCCGGCATCGATGCCCCGTATTTACCGTGTTTTTTATTCAGGGATGAGATCATGGCATCTCCGCGGAAAGCATCCGGGCCCTTTATCGATACCTTGAAAAGCTTTTCGCTCTTTGGGGTAAAATAAAGTTTTACTATGACGTGCTCATTGAGAATAATATCGTCAAATTGAAAAATGTTCCCTTCGGGGTCATTTGCCGCATACATACTCACGTTCTCTTTACCCTGGGATAGCGCTAATTCATGAGCCTCTGTTTTAGGCATTCCCCACTTAAAATCGCCATATTGCGCAGTGATCCGCTTGGCGCTTCCGGATGACCGGTTGTTGTCGCTGGGAAGGCGATATCCATCATTCGTTTCATTTGAGATAGCGGCCTGAATGGCTGGCGTTGGATTGTCTAACACCAGGGCAACTGTCCTATTATCGGATATCATGGAATAAGATACCCGGAAGGTGGTATTCGTTCCTGCGCCTGCCATGGTAACATTCGCGTTACCCGCGTAATTGTTGCCCCCGGACTTGACGTACGAGATATCGGTTACCGTGAATTTCGATTCCGGGATACGGAGCGTACCGGCTACCGACCGGATAATCAAATCTGAAATTATCGGGTTTATCTTTCTGCTGTTTATATCTTCGCACCGCCCTATACCGCTCAGGCAACACACCATAATTGCCGCGCCTATAAGTACACTCAAACCTTTCATATCTTCCCCCGGTTATTTTTTCATTTTACTCCAAATAAAAAGCCCCCGCAACATTTAGTTGCGAGGGCTGATATTGGTAGCGGGGAGAGGATTTGAACCTCTGACCTCAAGGTTATGAGCCTTGCGAGCTACCAGGCTGCTCCACCCCGCGATAGTGATTAAAGTATAGCAAGCCCCGCATGTAAAAGCAAGGGCTAAATCAGGCGGGAATTACCGGCCTTGTTTCTCTTCGACGTGTTTTTTGATGTCGGTCTGGAGCTCGCCGCTATCCACAAGGAAATTCTTCAGCTTATCCTCAAAAGGCGAGGCCTTGAAGGACTTCCCTTCGGGAGAGGAGGACATGTTCTCGCGGAAGCCCGAATCCGGGCGGCTGCCGCGTCTTCCTCCGTTGTCCCTCTGCGGACGCCCGCCGGAGGGGAACTGGCCCCTTGGCTGGCGCGACGCCTGTTCCTTGCCGCTCTTTAAGGTGAGGTCTATCTTGCCGTCAGGCGAAACCTTTATTATCTTCGCCTTGACCTTGTCGCCCACCTTAAGATGGTCCTCGACTTTCTTCACATAGGAGTCGGAGACCTGCGAAATATGGATCAGGCCCTTTTTGTTCCCGAATTTCACGAAGGCGCCGAACTCGGCTATCTTCATGACCTCGGCATCAACTACATCGTCGATCTTTACTTCCTGGGTGGCGCTACTTTCCATCCTTCTTCTTTGTCCTTACTATTGTTTCGCCCTTATTGACGACCTGCAGTTTGTCCCGTGCTACCTTCTCTATGTAAGTGGGGTCGTTCTGAAGCTTATCCTGCTCTTTCCGCAGGTCGACTTCGCCTACCCTCAGTTTCTCTATGCCGCTGTCCAGCCTCGCCTGGCGGGTCTTAAGCTGTGTGTATCTCGATATGCCGGGCAGGAATATCGCGAACAATACCGCCGCCGCGATGCCTATCTTCCAGCCTAGCCTCTTTTTCTCCAAGTGCGTCCCCCGTAGACCGCCTTTTTGCCGAGCTCTTCCTCGATGCGGAGGAGCTGGTTGTATTTGGCGATCCTTTCGCTCCTGCAGAGCGATCCGGTCTTTATCTGGCCGGCGTTCGTGGCAACAGCCAGGTCGGCTATCGTCGTGTCCTCTGTCTCACCCGAACGGTGCGAGATCACCGCGGTATAGCCGTTCTTTAAAGCAAGGGATATCGTGTCCAGCGTCTCGGTAAGCGAGCCGATCTGGTTGACCTTGATAAGTATCGAATTGGCGCAGCCTTCTTCGATGCCTTTCTTGAGGAATTTGACGTTCGTGACGAAGAGGTCATCACCGATGAGCTGGATCTTGCCGCCGAGCTCCTTCGTCATCTTCTTCCAGCCGGCCCAGTCGTTCTCGGCGAGGCCGTCCTCGATCGAAACGATGGGATATTTTTCTATCCAGCCGGCGTACATATTGATCATATCTTCCGCGGTTTTCGCGCCTTCGGCCTTAAATACGTATTTCCCGTTCTTATAGAACGAGGATGACGCCGGGTCGAGGGCTATAGAGATATCTTTACCGGGTTTGTATCCGGCCGCGGTTATCGCCTGGACTATTAATTCGAGCGCTTCCTCGTTGGACTTGAGGTTCGGCGCAAATCCGCCTTCATCTCCGACGGCCGTGCTGTCGCCGCGTTTCTTGAGTATCGATTTTAACGCGTGGAACGTCTCGGCGCCCATGCGCAGGGCTTCGTGGAAATTCGCCGCGCCGATGGGCGCGATCATGAACTCCTGCAGGTCGAGGCTATTGTCGGCGTGAAGACCGCCGTTGATTATATTCATTAATGGTACAGGCAGTGTCACGGCCTTAGTGCCGCCTAAATACCTGTATAAAGGAAGGCCTTTTGAGTTCGCCGCTGCCCTGGCGGCAGCCAATGAAACGCCCAGGATCGCGTTCGCGCCTAATTTCGATTTGGTGGGGGTACCGTCGAGCCCTATCATGAATTTGTCGAGCTCTTTCTGCCTGGACGGGTCCATGCCCTTGACCTTCGGGGCGATGATATCGTCTACGTTGGCAACCGCTTTGAGCGTGCCTTTTCCGCCGTAGCGCGCTTTGTCGCCGTCGCGCAGCTCCAGGGCCTCATGTTCGCCCGTGGACGCGCCCGAAGGCACGGCGGCGCGGCCTAACGTGCCGTCGCTCAATAAGACATCTACTTCGACTGTGGGGTTGCCGCGCGAATCGAGTATCTCGCGGGCTTTTACTTTAGAAATCACCGGTTTTTTCATTTTTGCCATGTCCTATAGTTTAAAACATCCGTCGGCGGATGTCAACCCCGCGCTCAATCCTCTTCCGGAGGATGGACCTCGTTTACCTGTGTCTTTATCGCGTGTATCAGGTCTTCGCAATATTTTATTAATTTCTTCTCTTTCGCGGCGGTCATCGCCTCGAAATGGAACCTGATGAGCGGCTCTGTGCCCGACGGACGGACCAGGACCCAGCTCGAGTCGGCAAGGGTAAATTTGTAACCGTCCATCGTATCCAGTTTCGCGACTTTCATGCCGGCTATCTCTTTCGGCGGGCGGCTCTTGAGCATATGGAGAAGCCTCGCCTTCTGGTCGTCGGTAAGCCTGACGTTCAATTTCCCCGGATACGACCTGCCGAACTCGCGGTATATCTCATTTAATATGGCGCTCAGCTTCTTGCCCCTGACCGCCACCATCTCGGCGACCAGCAGGCACGCGAGTATCCCGTCTTTCTCCGGGACGTGGTTGGCTATCGACAATCCGCCGGATTCCTCGCCGCCTATTATGCATTCTCCGGTCATCAATACCTCGCCGATATATTTGAAACCGATAGGCGTCTCGACGACCTCGATGCCGTACCGGGCCGCTATCCTGTCTACGAGCCGCGTCGTCGAATGCGTGCGCGCGACCTTCGGCAGGCGCGGCCGCGTATCTATCAAATGCTTGAATAACAACGATATTACTTCGTCCGGCGTATAGAACCTGCCGTTCTCGTCCACTATCCCGAACCTGTCCGCGTCGCCGTCGAGGCCGAGGCCGAGGTCGGCCTTGTGCCTCTTCACTTCGCGGAGCATCTTCCCTATATTATTTTTTGCCGGCTCCGGCGGGTGTCCGCCGAAGAGCGGGTCGAGATTGTCGTTCAATAATATGACTTTGCACCCGTTCTCCGTTAATATGCGGTCCAGGTATCCGCGGCCGGTCCCGTGCATCACGTCAACGACCGCTTTAAGGCGGGCTTTCTTTATCGCGGAGAGGTCGACAAGGTCTTTTATCCGCGCGAAATACGCCCGGCGGGGGTCAAATTCTTCTATGCGGCATTTAAGTTCCGAAGGCAGCGGCTCTTCTACCTCGCCTTTGATTTTGGCGGCGCGCATCTCTATCTCTTTCGTGACTTCCGGCTCGGCCGGGCCGCCGTGCGAGGGCGAAAATTTTAGGCCGTTATATTCGGGCGGGTTATGGCTCGCGGTTATGTTTATGGCGCCGTCGGCTTCTTTATGGACCACCTGGAACGAGATCACAGGCGTAGGCGTGTCGCGCTCGGTAAGGAGGACCTTCACGCCGTTCGCGCAGAGGACTTTGGCCGCGGCTGACGCGAATTCCCTTGAATCGAAGCGGGTATCGTGGCCGATTATTACGACGGGCGGGGCCTTTTTGGAAGGGTGGTGCGCCTTTACGTAGCCTGCTATCGCCTGCGCTGCTTTTCTTACGTTCGAGAACGTGAATCCGTCGGCCATTACTGCGCGCCAACCGGATGTGCCAAACTTTATCGACATCTACTTTACTATTACTCTCCTGCCTGCCGCCTTCAGCTTCCCCCTCGCGAACAACTCGATCGCTTCGGGGTAGATCTTGTGTTCCAGTTTGTGGACACGAGCTAGAAGCGTTTTTTCGCTATCGTTATTTTTTACGGGACATGCCGCCTGCAGGACTATGGGTCCCGCGTCGACTTCCTCTGTCACGAAATGGACTGTCGCTCCCGTAACTTTGACGCCATATTTTATCGCATCTCTTATCGCTTGTCCACCTTTAAATGCTGGCAGTAGCGCCGGGTGGATGTTCAATATCCTGTTCCTGTATCTCTTCACGAAACTATCGCTCAATATCCGCATATACCCGGCGAGCGCGATAAGCTTTATCTTTTTGCTGTTGAGTTCCCGGACGACCGCGGCCTCGAGCTGCTTTTTTGACGGGAAATCCTTCGGGTCGAATATGGCGACCGGTATGCCGGCGCGCCTGGCGCGCTCGACCGCATAAGCCCCGGGATTATCGCAGACGACGAGCGCGAGCTTCGCGCTGATGCGCCTCTTCTTCGAGGCGTCGATTATCGCCTGAAGGTTCGTCCCGTGTCCGGAGCAGAAGACCGCGAAGTTCATCCCGGTTTCTCCCTGGTCTTTGGGTTCATTTAAGCAGCGCGTCCAGTTTTCTAACCAGCTCTTCCTTTGGCGTGACGCCTATGACGCGGCTCGCCTCTTTGCCGTCCTTGAATATTATAAGGGTGGGGATATTCATCACGTTAAAACGGGATGCCGTCTCGCCGGCCTCGTCTACCTCGACCTTGGCGACCTTTACTTTTCCCGCGTAATCTTTGGCTATCGCCTCGACCGTCGGCGCTACCATCTTGCACGGCATGCACCAGGACGCCCAGAAATCCACGAGCGCCACTCCCTTCGCCTGCGTTATCTCCTTGTCAAAATCGTCGTCTTTCAGATGCAAAATGTTGTCGGACATGGTCTACTCCATTGTTAGGGCCTAGATTATAGCTTATGGCCTAGGCAGTGTCAAGAAACGCGATTTTCGCTTTAATCTCCTCACCAGCACGACGGGCACCAGGACGCACAGGGCCGCCACAGCCAACGGCGGCGCCGACGCCTTAAGCGGCTCTATCTCTTCGGGATTCTCATCGAAACTCAGCGCCAGCGAGCTCTTGAGTTTCTGGGCCTCCTTCAGCTCCATCCTTCTTTTCTGCGCCTCGTTCTCTACGACGATATATGCCGTTGCCGGCACCAGCACTCCGCTTTTCCTGCTGAGATCGACGACTTCCCGCAGGAGGACGGATGAAACGGACGGGTTCCGGTCCAGCCGGATATTATAGAGCCAGGCCTGCGCCGCCAACGGGTATTTTCCGCCGGATAATAAAACAGGTGTTATCCCTGACGGGCGGAATTTCGCGGATGAGCCGTCAAAAACCTCTATATCGCCTCCGGCGGAGGCGCCGAAATAAACCACCGCATCGCCTTTGCCGCAGACAGCCAATTCGCCGGATGACTTCAGTACTACGACTTGTTTTGCCGGCGGCGCGCCGAATGCGACCTTATCGACTGCATCGCCTGATACCGAGACGTAATAGCCCTTCTCCTCCGGCACGATCGCCGAAAAACCGGAGAAGCTTCCTTCATCCGCGCACACGGCATCCTTTCCGGTCAGCGCGATGAATACGGGATACCGCATGAACCGGGGGCTGCCAGGAGAATCCCTCATCGCATCGCTTTCATACATCAGCAGCGACCTTTTTACTGCGCGTTCTTTGAGGAAAGCGCCGCGGCGCTGCAAGCCGCATGACATTATCGCATTCTTTATCCCTTCATGGTCTTTGGCGTCAAATTGGCCGATATCGCAAAATTCGAAATTCGCGGCCGTCAACCACACTCTTCGCGCATCCGGGAAACGCGCGCAGATCGCTTTTATCCTATCGGCGTATGCCGGCGCCTGCGGGCCGGAATTTTTCGAGTAATCGAGCACAAAATACAGGTACGGCTCCCTGGACACGCCGGGCAGTTTGTCCGCGGCATTACCCGGCAGATACAGTAGTAAGCCGCCCTTTCCTGCCGCCGCGGAAACGGCTGCGCTTTTATCAGCGCGCCCGTTATCTCCGAGCAATACCTTCCTGTCCCCTATCCTGATATCCGGCGAAAAACCCGCAGGATACATGAATTCTATGACGGTCACGCGCTCCTCTTTTTCCGCGAATGGATACACGCTGAGGTTCAGCCGGCCGTCCTGTTTATATATCAGCAATCCCGGGTCCCTGCGCGAGTCGCGTATCATGCGGTAGGCCCACATGGCTGTCTTTCTTTCAAAAATACTTCCCGGGACAAGCTCTCCGTCCATCTTGAGCCAGTATCCGGAGACAAGGACGTATGGCGGGACCTCGATATCGGCATTAAATTCGGAGTTCGAGCCGCCGGTATTCTTCATGTTTATCGTGACGCGTTTTTTCACGAGCCCGGGGCAATCGACATCAGAAACCTCGGCGGAAACCATATCTACCTGCGAAGTCGTCGCAGCGCGTAACGCGCGGCTCTGCGCGCTCAGGCCCCTGTGGCGGCTCCGCGACATGAGCAGGTTTAACCCGTCCGGAGACTTGGGAATATCTTTACCCTCAAATATTTTGTAGAGATTTTCGACCTTGCTGTCCTGCAAGACCATGCCGTTAAAAACTATCTTGTTGTAACACGACGAGATGAGAGGCACATTTATGCCGTCCTTGTAATTGCGCAATTTAAGTATCGCGTTCTTCGCCGCGGCCGCGCTCCCTTCATACCTGGACTGTTTTACGTAGTCCGGGCTGTATATGTAATCCACGGCCTTTGAAAGCGAGATCTTATCGAAGACAGCCGATATCGTGAAGCAGGCAGGTATGAAAAGGACAGCCGCGACGGCGAGTACGGCCGGCAGGGCCCTTGCCCCTTCCCACAGCTTCGTGTAACCGTCGCCGATCCGCTTGCAGTGGATAATGAAAAGCGCCGTCGGGGCCAGTATCAGGAAACCGGCTCCCGCCGCCAGTATCGCGAACAGCGCGAGAGGCAGGAAAGGCAGGAATATCAGGAAAAAATAAAGCGTAAACGGAAAAGTGGAACACCGGACCAGCCATAACGCGCGGTCTGCGGTCCTGTTACCGCACTGCGGGATTATCAGGGCCAACCCGTTTACGATAGCCAGGAAATATACCGCCGGCGCCTGGAAATCCGCGGGAAACGGTATGAAACTGTTCAGCCACAACCCCCCTAGCGGCGCGGCGATACCCGCAAAGAATGTCAGCAAGATCATGCCTAACTTTTCGCGCTGCACCGACCATTCATAAATCGCCGTCAAGATGCGCAGCAGCAGCATGATAACCGACAAGGTCGATACCACGACAAAAATGAAAAGGAACATTCCGGCAGAAAGCCCGCCCGGCTTAAAGAACGGGATATTAAAGAGCACATACCATACCAGCGGTATTGCCAGAAGTATCAGCAGCGAAACCCCCGCATCTAAGCGCTTGCCCAATTTTGTCTTGAAGGAAGAGAGGATCATCGCCGAGTAAAAAATGGCGGGCATGACGAAGATGAACTGGTAATAGATGACCTCGCCCTGATCGAGCACCCATGGCATGATCGAGAACGGCAAAATGCCTGTCAAATTACTTATAAAATTCCACAGGTACATTATATTAAGCGCCAGAAGCATTGCCGCGGGCATCCAACTCACGGGCCTGTTCCGCCTTTTCAGGTCGATATACATCAAAGTTCCGCAGGCGAACAATAACAGCTGGAAGATAAGCACGAATAAAGCGGCGGATTTTCCGGCGGCGCTTATCTCGCTTTTAATTACCCAGTACGAATTAAGGTTGAGCAACAGCAATATCGCCTGCGGGGCCGTTATGACCCATAACAGTATCGACGGCTTCCTTACGCTGTTGATGGCCGTGGAATTTTCCGCGTTATCTGTTTCCACCGGAAAATCTCCTTTCAAAGAAGATAAAACTAATCAGGGTTACCGTCAGGAATATCGCGATCCCGACGCTCATATGCAGCGCCCGCTCGTAATTCCCCGGCAGGAAAGCTGCGCCGATCTTATAAACATAGACCGACGCTATAACCCTTGCGGTGTTTGCGGCCACCGATACCGCGTAGGATAATAGTAACAGCGGGAACGCATTGAGCATTGCGCGCGGGATGGGAAGATAATAAACGCAGGTTCCCATCAAAAGAGTATACAGAAGGACGAAATAATTGAAAGCGTTGCACGATTCGGAGACGCTTACCGGCAGTCCGCCGGCCTCAATTAGGTAGCTGCCGTCTTTCTGTACCTCGGACGGCGAGCCAAGGAAAAACGATGAGGCCCGGGCGACGGGAAGACAAAAAAGCTTGCCTGAGATCGACGGCATGATCCCTGGCAAGCTCATCACCGACAGAAAGATCACTGCTGAAATTAATACGCTTCGAAAGGTCTTACCTGGCAATTGGACTTTCCCTTAATCTCACTTGATGTGGTACCCCGAGACGCGCCATTTGCCGTCTTTGTCCAGCATAGGCACGACTATCTCCCGGGCGTCGGATTTCTTCCTGAAGTCCGTCTTGTAGACGATGATGACATATTCCCCGTCCGGCGCGCCATCCATCTTATTCTTGAATTCCTCGCTTATAAGCTCCCTTGATTCCACAGGCCCGAGCATGCTCCTCAGGCTGGTAAGCGTGTCTATCCACTCGTTTTTCTTTACCATCGCCTTGAAGAACTCGGCGGCATCGTCATAACTCTTTGCGTAATTTTTCTGGTCAACGGATTCGAGCCAGCTTTTGGCGGCGATCTTCGCTTTCTTCTCCGGGCTTGCCCCGAAGCATACGCCGGAAACGAACAGCGCTACCAGTAGTACCGCGATCAATCTCTTCATCTTGCCCTCCTTTTCCGAATTAAGCACTCTCACCGTAATTGTTCAATATATTTCTGCGCGGCGAAGGCGGCAGTGGCGCCGTCACCGCAGGCCGTTACAAATTGATAAAGGAGCTTTTTACGGCAGTCGCCGGCAGCGAAGAACCCTTCGCGCGAAGCCGACATGTCGTCCCCTGTAATAATATACCCTTTCTCGTCCGTCTCGACAAGCCCTTTCGCTAATTCGGTGTGGGGCTTAAAGCCGACCGCGATGAATACGCCGTGGGCCGCTATCGCCTTCTCTTCTCCGGTCTTTACGTTCTTGACCGTCACGCCTTCTACCCTCTGGTCGCCTGATATTTCAGCGACGACCGAATCCCATACGAAATTTATCTTTTTGTTCGCGAACGCGCGCTCCTGGAGTATCTTCGCCGCACGCAGCTCATTCCTCCTGTGGACTACGCTGACCTTCGCGCAGAAATTCGTCAGAAAGAGCGCCTCTTCTATCGCGGTATCCCCTCCGCCTACGACGACCACTTCTTTATTTTTGAATAACGGCCCGTCGCACGTCGCGCAATAAGAGACGCCGCGGCCTCCCAGCTTGCCCTCGCCCGGCACCGCAAGCTTGGCGTAACTCGCGCCCATCGCGAATATTACGGCCGCCGCCTTATGCGTATCCTTATCGGTCCTGGCTGTCTTCGCGCCTTTGCCTTTATCCTCTATGGAGACGACCGGCTCTATCTTTACCGTGAGCCCGAAGCGCTCGCCCTGCTTTACGATCTCCTCTATTATCTGCATGCCTGAGACGCCTTCCGGGAATCCGGGATAATTCTCAAGCAGCGGCGAGGTCAATATCTGCCCGCCGGGCATCGCCTTTTCCAGGAGAAGCGTCTTGAGCCGCGCGCGCGAGGCATATATCCCGGCGGTCAGGCCGGCAGGCCCTCCGCCTATGATTATTAGGTCGTGATCAGGCATCGGCGCCTTTCTCCTTAAAGAGACGCAGGTCTATGAACCCGAGTATCCCCGATATTATGTAAAAAACGCTCACCCCGTAGAGTATCCAGCCGCTGTCGACGCGTTCGGCGAGTTTCGCGCCGCCGAGCATGAATATGAGGAACGCCAGGTTCATCGCGATGCCTAACCAGCTGAATATCCTCCCGCGCATCTTCTCTTCCACCATCTCATGTATCAGTGTGGTCGTAGATATCCCGACCGGCGCCGACACCACTCCGAGGATCGCGGCGACGACAGATGCCCCGAGGATCGACTTGGTCCCCTTCAAGACGGCAGTAAATACGAACATCGATATGCCGCATAATATAAGGCAGGTGAATATGGATTTCGCTTTCGAGAAACGGTGCCCTATCTTCCCGTAGAGAAGCGACCCTATGAAAAATCCGACTCCGAGAGGCATCAACAGGATGCTTAAGTCGCGGGTCATCGACCCCATCGCCTCCTGGATAAAGACTATCACTACCGTGTATGCGGCGCCTGCCCCGGCCATAAGGATAAACACCATGCGGAAAGCGAACCTCGCTTCTCTGTTGTTTTTCAAATATTTGATCCCGTCCTTTATCTCCCTGATAAGCGAGGTATTTATTATCTCTTCTATGTCAACCGAACCCTCAGCCTTCTTCCGGCGCCGCCTGTGGCCGGTAATAAAGACGATCGCGAACGCCGACATCAGATAGACGAAGGAATTAAGGTACAGCCCGCCTTTTACTTTCAGGAATTCCACCAAAAACCCGCCGACGACAAACCAGAATATAAAGCCTATCATGCCGGTAACTGTAAAAAGCGAATTCGCTACAAGCAATTTTTCCTTGGAGACGAGGTCCGGTATAATGGCGAGCCTTGCCGGCAGGAAGAAACAGCTCACCGCGAAGATAAGGAATACGGCGGCGTATATCGGGAATGTGGGCGTGAGGCCCAGGAACGCGACCGGTATCACGAGCACTATCAGGCCGCGCAGGATATCGCAGCCGATCATCGTCCTCTTCCTGTCCCACCTGTCTATGAACGCGCCGGCTATCGGGCTCACGAAAAAGGAGGGTATTATAGTGAACGAGAGGAACTTGGCGAGCTCGAACGGGGAACCGGGAGCCCTGCTGTAGACTATCGCTATCAGGGCCATCTGGTTGAGCCTGTCTCCGAATTGCGAGATTATCTGGCCCACCCAGAGGAGGAAAAAATTACGCTCGCTTAGGACTTCCCTGAATCTCGCCAAATAATGTTCCGGGGTTTAAGAATGGAGCTGGCGAGAGGAATTGAACCTCCGACCCGCGATTTACGAAACCGCTGCTCTACCAACTGAGCTACGCCAGCGACAAATTTGTCTCGCCCACCCCTACTTTACTTCGATGACGCAGTTGGTGCTGCCGTACTGGTTGGGGACGCAGGCGTCGCAGCTCGGGTCGTTCTGCCATGAACCGTCGACGTAAAACTTGTATTCGTAACGTCCCGGCTTGATGGTCATTCCGGCTGTCCAGTCGTCCTTCCAGTCCTTCTTCATCGGGTTGGCATTGACGTCCCAATTGTTGAAATCTCCCGCAACGCTCACACTGCTGGCATAAGGGGCGATGAGTTTAAACGCGACCTTCTTTGTCCCGGCCTTTTTTACTGCCATGACTGTTCCCTCCTTTTATTTATATTGTGAAATGGTGCCGAGGAGCGGAATTGAACCGCTCACGCCGGGATTTTCAGTCCCGCGCTCTACCATCTGAGCTACCTCGGCATAGATTACGGATTTAACGAGAAGGTTTCGATATTATATAATTTTAAAAAGGGCAAGTCAACCCTATTTTCCCATTATCTTTTCGAGTTCTTTGTTTATTTTATTACCTAACTTCTTGGCCGCCTCGCCCGCGTCGCCGCCTATCATATTTCCGATCATTTCCCCGGCCTTTGCCGGATTTTCGAGGAGACGCATGACGCCGTCGGTAAAGGCCTTATACATGGCTTTACTCAGGGCCTTGCCCATCTCCGCGCCCCATTTGAACTCGGGCTTGTTCAGGTCGCCGCCTATTTCGAAACTGAACTTTACGGTATTATTCTCCTTATTCAGGAAACTTATGACGTCCTCGGTCTTGAGCTCGAAGAGGACCGTCTGGTTCGGGTCGCCTATAGGCTCGAGTATGAGGTCCTTGATGCTGACCTGGTTTTTGACATCGAGGTTTCCTTTATTGCAGGCCGCTTTGGTATCCAGGAAAAGGCCGCCTTTATTAACCTTGACCGGGAGGAAGCCCCCGTAATAGACCGAGAACTTCGGCATCGGGAGGTTTTCTATCTTTATATTGCCGTCGAAACTCATCGGCTTTTCGATAAATTTACCTTTTCCGTCGACCGAGAACTTCCCCTGCCCCTCTATATTGCCTTTCGCGTTCACGCCCGTTATTATCGTCCTGTCGGAAAAGGATACGGAATTCACGACCTCGCAGTTTATCGAAGAGAACTCGGTTATCGTGGCCGGCTTAGAGACCCTCTGGTCTATGAACTTGAAATTCCCGTTCTCTATAGCGAACCTCTTGAACAGCAGCTCGCCGCCTTTCTTCGCGCCGTCTTTCTTTTTGAGCTGCGGGACTTTCAGTTTGCCGGACTCATCGAGGTAAAGTATCGCCTCCGGGTTCGTCACCACTATGTTATTCAGGATATATTTATTGAACAAGCTCGGCAGGAGATAAAAATCCACGCTTATCTCTTTCGCCCTCAGGATGTAATCGTCCTTCTTCTCCGGGTTAAGGACCGTTACATCGTCAAGGATCACCTTCCTTTGAAGGACGCTCACCGCGCAATCGCCTATGGTCGCGTCAACTCCCAGCGACTCCTTCAGGCCCTTGATTATCAGGTTTTTGACATACGGCGCGGCCAACAGCTGGGCGACGAACGCCAGGATGACCAGCGCGCCTATTACGATAAAGAACCTTTTCCAGAACATCGCTTATCTCTTTCCGAAAATGTTTATTTTGAAAAAGCCAGGTATCCCAACGCCACCAGGTTCAGCGGCGAGATGAACATCAGGATCGTCAGGACCGCGGCCAGGCCCGGCGATTTCCCGCGCGCTATCGCGACTTTATACCACACATACGCCATCAGGATGACAAAATAGACCGAGTTAAGGACTATGACGGCGGTAAATGCGAGCCCGGCGAGAGGATTGAGCGCCGCCACGAAAGCCGATATGAGGATAAGCGCGAAGAACGTAATGACAGGGATGACCAGGAACCTGTATTTTATCCATGCTATATTGAGGACAAGGAAGATATTCAGGACCGGCACCCACGCCATCCACCCGTTCAGGGTCTTTGTCTTCGCGGCGATAAACTGCAGGCACAGGGCGTAATAAATATAAAAAATAAGTATGATGGCAAATGTTAAGGATAAGATCATCGCCCTGGCTTTGCCTGAGGCTAGCGCCGGAAAGGACTCCTCGATCTCGACCCTGTCTATCATCGACCTCGTCTCGGCGGGCTGGTTTATCGCGTTGGAGATATCATTTATAAACCCGGTCTTGCTGTATGGTTTCTTGGATTCAAGGGTTATTTCGCCGTTATCCGACGCGAGGACCACCCTCCCTTTGTCTATCGAGATCACCTGGAACCGCGCGAAATTGTCGCCTTTTTTTACGAAATAGGTGCCTCCCTTGTAGTTTATCTGGCCTATAATGTCGCCTTTGCCCGATTCTATATAGCCGTTATAGACGAATTCCTGGCCCACCATCTTAGGCGGCAGGAGCTTTCCGCCTTTGCCCTTTTTTCCGGCCTGGTCGTCTATGACGGCGAAACCTCCCGCCTCAACGGGAGGTTTCTCGTTAATTTTTGCCGTAGGTTTCGGCGTCGTCGAAAGTATCTTGTTCATGTTCTGCAGGAACCCGTCCGGGGGAAGGAACCCGGGTATCTTCTGGAGGACGTTGCCGTTGCTGTCCAGGAAGATTATCGTCGGGAATCCCGAGACGCCGTATTTGTTCGTCAGTTCCTTCTCCTTATCGGCGTTTATCTTGACACAGATGAATTTCGCGGACGCTGCGTTGACCTTAGGGTCGGAATACGTGTCGCTGTCGAGCTTCTTGCACCAGCCGCACCAGTCCGTATAAAAATCTATCATGACCGGCTTGCCCTGGCTCTTGGCGGCCTTCAGCGCGTCCTGCAGGTTATATTTCCACGCTATCGCGTCGGCCCGCGGCAATATGAACGCGAATGCCGCGATAAAGGCCAGAATGAAAAAAACTTTTTTATTCATAATCTCCCTCCGGTTTTCTGCGGAAACCCTTCTTCTCCGAATGTATCTTCTTCGCGGCAAGCATCTTCTCCTTCGCCCGCCTCGACCTCCTGCGCTTCTGCCTCCTTATCTTTTCTATCTTCCTCCTCTCCTCGGAGGCCCTGCCGAGCGCCATGGCTTCTATCTTATTTACCAATATCCTGCGCGCGAGGAAGCGGTTCAATGCCTGGGAACGCTCCTGCCCGCATTTGACCTCTATGCCCGTGGGTATGTGCTTGAGATAGACGGCGGTCGAGACTTTATTGACATTCTGCCCGCCCGGCCCGCTTGAACGGATGAACGACTCGACGATGTCGCTCTCGCGCACCCCGAGCCGCCCCATCTTCTCTTTAAGGGCGCGTTCCTTTGATAAGTTTACGTTATAATCTGCCATGCGTCAAAATTTATTTTATCACAAAATTGAAAAGATAGCCCGTAAGCATTATCCCTGCTCCTACCACCCCTGCGAAGACCAAAATGAGCCTCGTCTTCATCACTTTCCTTAATATCACGAATTCCGGGAGCGAAAGCCCGGTCACCGCCATCATGAAAGCAAGCGTCGTGCCCATCGCCATCCCTTTTTCCGTGAGCGCGCTGACGAGCGGGATGATCCCTGCGGCGTTTGAGTATAGTGGTATGCCGATAGCTACCGCCAGAGGCACCGCGTACCATTTGCCGGCCCCGGCGTATTTAGCGAGGAAATCCACCGGCACATAGCCGTGTATCCACGCGCCCGCGCCTATGCCGATCACGACATAAGGCCAGACGCTCTTGATGATGAAGACGACGTATGTCTTCGCGTATCTTATCCTGTCAGGCCACGTAAGCTCTATCCCCTCGGTCAGCGGATTTGACTTCCCATTTAATTCGAGTTTTTCCAGGAACCTCTCCATCTTCATCGCGCCTATCGCCAGGCCCGCAACTATCGCGATCGCCATGCCGCTGGCGATATACAACAGCGCGACCTTCCAGCCGAACATCCCGAGGAGCATTATAAGCGCGACCTCGTTTATCATGGGCGAGGCGACCAGGAACGTAAATGTCACGCCCAGAGGGACGCCCGCCTCGACAAACCCGAGGAAAAGCGGTATCGCGCTGCACGTGCAGAAAGGCGTGAATATGCCAAGCACCGCCGCGAGGACGTGCCCCTTAAACCTGTTGTTATGCGAGAGTATCTTTCTTGTTTTTTCGGGCGGGAGGAACGAACGGATTATCGAGACTATAAAGATGATGACGGCAAGCAGGAGGAATATCTTTATCGTATCGTAGACGAAAAAATTTACGGCTTCGTTCAGGCGCGGGTTCCCGCTGAATATATCCATTTTATTTAAAACCCGGATTTGAAGTGACCGTGAGGACGTGTCCGCGCATGACGCTAGTTGACTACGACGTCAACCTGAAAGATCTTTAACGGCGCGATCTTCTTCTCCCACGACCGGTGATAGGCAAGCTTGAGCATCGTCTTTCCCGGGCCCGCCGCCTTAAAGCGCAGGGTGACCTTTCCCGGCGCGCCTATGAGGTTCGTATCGGACTTGAATTTCACGGCGCTCTCGACCTGTTTCAGCACGGACGTATTTACCGAGACGATCTCCCACGTATAGCCCGTGGTCGGATTCCCGGGAAGCTCGACTATGAGGGTGTTCCCGGCCGTGAGCTCTACCAGCTTTCCGTTATCTTTCTCGATTATCTTCTTCGATTCCATGGAACGGTCTACCGCGCATCCGGAGAGGAAGAACGCGGCGATCAATACGAGGGCGGAACTCCTTTTAAGGCTTACCATTTGACCTCCGTTTTACGGTGACGGCGTGGTGTCTTCGAGGCTTATGAGCGTGCCTGTCCCGTCGGGATTCTCGTAATACCTGACGGTGACGGCGTCATCTATCTGCAGTTCCGAAAAATCTATCGCTTCCGCGCCCTTCCTTATGACCGCGTTATCGGGCACGGCAAGGACCAGCTCGCGGTAGCTGTTATCCTGGCCGTTCAGCCATTTGACGACCATCTTTGACCCGGCCCAGTCCAGGTCGAAGATCGTCCCGTCGACGGCCTTGACTTCGCGAAGCTCTCCCTGCTCCTGTTGGCAATAGCAGGGCGCGGCTGCGACGGTCCCCAGGACCGCGATCAAAAGCGTAACGATTATTTTTGTCATCCCATCTTCCCTTATTCTATGACGGTTATCCGGTCGAGCGCGCCGCTATCGTCGAAGAAGAGGCGTATCTTCGGCTTGTTTAAGAGGTCTGTCGTGCCGGGCCTGTAGACCCATATCTGCCTCTTGCTCGCCGCCTCGGTCACAATGGCCACAGGCTCTCCGTATTTCAAGACCGCGGCCTGCTTGACGCCCTTCTTTATCTCGCCTTTGGTGACAGCTTCTTTTACCAGGCCGTAAACAGCGGTCTCTTTGTCATAATCGCGCTGTATATCGTCCATGCTCTTCCCGACCTGCATAAGTGTCCCTATGCCGTCGGCGGCTGACGTGAACGGCGCCAAAATTATCGCCAAAGCCAAAAGATATATATATTTTTTCATAGTCTCAGTCCGGATAATAACCCGTGCCTACGACCCACCCGAAAGGCTTGAAGAGAAGGCTGTAACCCCTCTTTTTCAAGGGTTCGGTCGAGCCGGGCTTCGGGAACCAGTAATCGGTATAACCGCCGCCCGGCTGCTTGCCGTGCGTGATTATCTCGCGGACATAATTTACGCCGTTTATGTTCGCGTCAAGGCGGTTCTTGCCTTCGACTTTCTTGTCACCGTAGAGGACGACGTTTACGCCCGCGACCGTATCCGCCCAGAAATACCCCTTGCCGTCATCGCCGTAGCGCATCTCCCTCAACAGGTTCGCGCCCGTCTCCTTCGCCTGGTCAAGGGTCATGTTATCCTTCTGCGCCCTGTCATATACCGCTTGGAGCATGCTGACCGCCTGCTGCGTGGCGTTCTTTATGACCGCATCCTGTTTATCGTTCGCCGAGAACTCTTTTGTCGCCACGACCAGCCGCCACTCGGTGCCGTGCAGGGCAATGGTAGTCCAGACCGCATTCTTCTTGACGGGTTTAGTGGTCCCCAGGTCGTAAAAATTGTACGAGCCCGAACCTGTCCTGTCCGCGGTGATCTTCCTGCCGAGCGCTACCGTATCCGGGAACGGCTCATAAAGAGGGTCGCTGAATAACATCCTTCCTATCTGATCCGGGTCCGGATCATAAAGAATGCGCCCGTCCTTCTGCATCACCCATATATACAGGGACGGGTCATTCGTCACCGACTTTATCACAGCCGAAAGCAGGTCTTCCGGTTTAAAAAGCAGGCTGACCGACCCGGCGAAATCCCCCCTGGCAGAAAAGACCGGCTCTTCTATGTCCGAGGCGTAAAAACCCTCGACCGATTTGAATGCGTCGCCCATGACAGGCCTGCGGGTCTTCTGGAGGCGGATCATCTGTTCCTGGCCGCTAACGTCGGAACCTTCGTATTTTTTGTATTCCCCCGGTTCGACGATCATCATTATCCCCTTGGCGTCGATGAACGAGCAATCGACCGTATAAGGGCTCGATGCGGAGAGGCCGGCGATCGCCTTGCGCGCGTAATCGCCTCCGGCGCCTTCCTTCTGGACCTCCCTGGCGGCGAAAGCGGCGTCGGAATCCATTTTAGCGAGAGTATCGTTTATCTTGTCCTGGAGTTTCAGGATGATATTCAGTGAAACGTCATTCTCTGCGGCCTGCGCGGCGGCAACAGTGAGAATAAAGGCAAGGATAAAACTATATATCGATATCTTCTTTTTCATTTTTTCCTCCGGGATAAAAGAAGTTTACCACCGTCGAAATGGATAGTCAATGGTAGAGCGGGATCTCTACCGCTAATAAGTGCCCGACCTCTTCATGTGCTCGTCAGAGATGCCGAAATGATGCGCGAACTCGTGGATGACCGTGCGCCTGACCGCCTCTTTTATGTCGTCATCCGTGCGGCAGACGCGCTCGATGTTATTTTTGAATATCGTTATCTTGTCGGGAAGGACATTGCCGTAATAATGCATCCTTTTGGAGAGCGGCACGCCCTGGTAGAGCCCCATCAGGTAACCGTCTTCGTTCGAACCACCGGCCTTTTTGTGCTCCGCAGTTGGTTCATCCTCGATGACGACGCCGACATTCTCGAGTTTCTGTTTTATGTCTTCGGGCAGGCTCTCGACCGCCGCGACGACAAGGGCCTCGAAGGATCTCGCGTCCATATCGCTTATTTAGCGCTCTCTTTTTGGCTCATTGCCTTCAATTCATCCAATTCTTTCTTAAGCTCGTTGATCGATTTTGCCGTCTCCTTCGCGAGCTCGTTGAGCGCTTCGGCCAGCTTATCGAGGCGCGCCTCCAATTCGTCAAATCTCCTCGCCGTATACGAATCCAAGCCCTCGGTGACGACCGTCCCGTCCATTTTGTAGACCCTCATCCCTTGCGGCACCATCAGGTCCATCCCGCCGATCGTTATCGTCTGCATTCCGGGGTTGCCGGACGGCGCGCCGGTAATGGGCCGCGTCTTGTAAAAATCATATGTCCCTACATGCTTGGAATCATAGCTTTCCTGGGCATGAACATATCCCGCCGGCAAGACCAAAAATAAAACCGCGGCGAACGCGTATATTGATCTCATTTGGCCTCTCCTTGAGGATGCCCCTGAGGGTGCATCTGCGGATGCAGTTTCTTCCATCTGTCGAGGAACAGGAAATAGACGCCCGGGCCGAAGGAAAGGAGCATCACCGAGATCCCCAACGCTATGCCTATGAAAGTCGAAAATCCGGCGCAGCAATAATCCCTGCCCCTTACGATGACATGGGTCGGAACGGCGATGAGTAATTCAAGCGCGCTGCCGGCGAAAAGAGTCCGGCACTGTTTTTCAATGAAGGCTTTCGGGTCGAGCCTCTGGCTCCACCTGTAGAAAATGAGCCCCCATATCAGCCATATGAGCAGGAAACTTGCCATTGTACAGCGCATGAGTATCTTTTCAAATAACGGATTTTTCCCCGGCTCGACAGCCATCAACGACATCATGCCAACGGTTATCTCGGGCTGCCTGCTCAGCGTTTCGACGATCGCTCCCACGGCCGCCCACACCATAAAAGCCGCCAAAAATCCCGAGGCAACGACTGTAAAAATTATGGGGCCCTTTGTGACCAGCCGCTTGCTCTCCACTCTTACCGGTATTCCCAATAACGCCGCCTGACACACCAGCATTATTAGCAGCAAGACCCAATATCTCCACGACACTAATGCCGCTACCGCGTCGCTTAATCGCAGCTGCAGACGAAGGGCTATCGCGATGGTGGGGACGGTCAGGACGACCAGGATAGCGCCGTATAACAGGATTATGATTATCGCGAAGCGTTTCATGCTTTGCCTCCCCTATTTTTGACCATCATCGCCAGGATATATACGCACGAAACAATTGTCACCGCGTTTGCAAATATTATCGGCAGATTATTTATCATAATACCATAAATCAGCCACAAGAGTATGCCTATAGAAAAGAGGACATACATCGGCATCGACAGGTCGCGTGTATGGTGTGTCTTGTAGACCTTATACGCCTGCGGGAAGAACGCGATCGTCGTGCATGCGGCGGCGAGGAGGCCGAGAAGGGTAATTCGGTCCATGTTATGCCTTTAGTGCCATTCTATTTTGTGGTGCCGTACAATTGAAGTAGGGGTGGCTCTTTGCGCCCGTCCACCAATGTCTTATGTCGGAAGATAAAACGGCTATATGTTCCATTAATTTTTTGCCATTATTTTGTTCACATATTCTATAAAACCGATTGGAAGATACTTTACTGCCCCAAATAAGCTTTTATAATTATTGATAGCATAGCTACCCTTTGGTTGATCTACAAATGTTACTTTTGGTTTTCTTGTCGACTCATTGAACCCATTCAATAATAAACACCTAATTTCTACATCTGCTTCTGGCAGAGAATACCCAATAAAAATAATCTCATTTGCCTCTGATATGCGTTCTTTTGACATGGCCCACGTTTCTTTTAAGATCCTATTTTCGTAAATTTTAAATTTTGTTGGCGTTACTATCAATGGTTCGTATTCACTGGTACAATTCTCGTTTGAACAGCATAATCTATATTCACTCCCAAGATATTTTGCTACACCTTTCTCGCCTACCGTTATATCTATCTCATCGCACCTTGGGCAATATAACCAGTTAAGCGAACCATGAATTTTTAAAAGCTTGATATCTCCCCTGTTTATTTCAAACATGGGGGAATGCCCAGCTCTCATTGTGCCATCAGACCAAGTTACTGGAAATATGTTTTTTCTCAATCTAAATCCATAATTAATATTGCGCCGTCTCGCAAGAGCATTGTCAATAACGATGTCGTAATTAGTTGAAACAATGACGTCTTCTTTATTGACATTCTCAGCAAATTTATCCGTAACGTCCGAATCAAGGTTTTCCAAGGATTCTTTTAAAACGGCGCAAATTATCTTTATAATATTATTCCTGACTTTGATTAATCCATCATAATTATATAATCTTATAGTAATCAATTTAGTACGTAAATTATAATCTATAAAACTCAGTATATCTTCAAGCCTTGGCTTTGTACTTTTATTTCTATGAAATATCCTATCTATAAATAATTTTGTATCTTCAATTTCGCTTTTTACGTCAGGGTAATGTGTACTATTATTAAGCGCCGTATTAAGTAAATTTTCATTTAATGGCGCTTTTAATGAAACTGCTACTGTCGCACCCGCTCCTAAAAAATATACTTTCTTGTCCATTCTATCTTTCTGCTAATATTTAATACCGCCGTATGACTAAAGTGGGGCAGGCATGGTAACATTAGCTAAAATTTTTTATCTTTAATCCATTCGTCAATCTTAGATAAAGCTTCTTCACCAGTCTTAAATGTCGGGGGATTAGCAATTGTATATTTTATAAGCCCCTCTTTTTCTGTGCCTTCTTCATATAAAACCAAGGATGGAATTTCTTTTCCTTGTTGAGATCTTAAGTATGCGGCTATCGCTATTTCTTGATTAATCCAAACTGAGGTATCGTACAAGCCATTAAGTTTGTGCCTTTTATGTAAAATAGCTATAAAGCCTGCGCAATCGTTAAGATTCTTAAATATATGAGAATTTAAATCTCTTAGATCATTGGCTGTTTCAGCTAAAAAAACTCCTATATTATTTTTTTCCAAAAGGATTTTTACTTGTCCTCCCAGCTCTATCTCTTCGGGAGTTAACTGTCCACAAGCAACAAAGATAAGTCCTTTGCGGTCTTTAGCTATTATATCGTCATGAACTTCTATTTCTGGATCTCTGGGATGCTCTTTCCTGCTTTCAGTTTCGTATTCACGTATAGAATCTGGTAATCTTACCTCAAGAAATGGCGCCTTACGCAATACCGCAATGTTTGAATAAATTGTTCTATCGATTTCTTTTAGGACGGGAGAAGAGATGTTTCCTTGCCTTTTTATGCTTTCTTTGTCTATAATATCGCAAACAATTGCGGCTTTTAAGAAGCCTAGACATTTTGTACTTGCATTATCTATTTCGAAAGAATTATATTGTTCATAATGCGCTATCGAATTATCAATGTATTTTTTCTCTTCTTTAATTTCTTTAAGTTCTAATCCTTGTCCTTTATGTTTTTCAATTGTTCTACTCAAAAAACCTACTAATTTTTTGAGACCCCTGTATATGATTTCATATACTGATTTTTCTAATTCTACTTTGGCTCTGTAATCCCGTGGCCAATCTCTTCTCTCATTCAGTATCTCACTAGAAATATCGAGCTTTGGCAAAAACCCTTCCTTCCCCAATGAGACATAAACCCTGAATTTAATGTTGTTCTCTAGCGTATAAAAATAGTCTGTTTCTGCATGTTTTTTTATGGCGACTTCAAAATCATCAATTATGTCACGTCCAAAAGTAATCTTGATATCCTGATCTTGAGCTTTTACGTAGAAATCGTAACCCAAACTGCCTTCTGAATGCATACAGGCAACAATAAATTCGCTATCTAGTCCATTGATAAATTTCTCTATATATTTTATAGCGTTTTCATTCATATCTTATACCCAAATAGTTATTAATTGTTTTTATTTCCTTAATGTCTATACTATACCGCTCAAACAAAAAAGGCGTTAGTTTCCTAACGCCTTGGCTTCGTTCCTATTTGTGTATTTTATCCATTTTTAAGACCTTCTGGTGAAAAATGGCGGGCCCGACGAGATTTGAACTCGCGGTCTTCAGATCGACAATCTGACGTGCTAGACCAGACTGCACCACGGGCCCGTCGCAACACTTATTGTCAAAAAAAGGGGTGTTGCTCCCGTGGGGAAACCAAGGTTTCCCCACGTAACCCCTTCCTCAAAGCGCGGGAGACGGTCTCTCCCGCACCCACTTACGTTCTTCCAAACAAGTTGACTAAGGGGTCGAACGTGTCGCTTACAATCAATCAAGCAACAAATATTTTCATATATGGTGGGCACTAGAGGACTTGAACCTCTGACCCTCTGCGTGTAAAGCAGATGCTCTAACCAACTGAGCTAAGCGCCCTTATAAAGCAGAATGGTGAGTGTATAAATTACCATAAAAACTAAGGGGTGTCAACTTCACAATTCTGCCTTATTCCCTTGAAATTTAACGTCTCGCGAAGAGCCGGTTTATGACGCAGTAGATATCCTATTGAGGCGAGTAATAAAGTAAGGCCGAGCGAGACTTAAATTTCAAGAGATAAACGCCAATATTAGGACTTAATTTTATATTCCTCCGCCGCCTTTAAACGCTTGCTTATGGGCGGGTGGTCGTAAAGGAATATCTCGATGAGCCGGTTCGGCTCCCTGTCGGCGAGGTTCTGGTCGCCGAGCTTGCCCATCATCGAGATAAAGGCGTCGGGATTTTGCGTGATCTCTAAGGCAAAACGGTCCGCCTCCCTCTCGAATACCCTGCTCAGGCCGTTCTGGAAAGGCATCATTACCACCGCGAAGAAGAAGAATATGAGCGCGAGCAGAGGAAAGCCGGCCAGGTCAGCTATCCCGCGGTAATTAAGCATCCCGGCAAGGCCCTCGAACACCAGGTTGGCGATATAAAAGCTTAAAAACGTCACCGCGGCGCCGAATACGAGCAATTTCATTATGTGGCCCTTCTTGTGGTGGCCGAGCTCGTGGGCAAGGACCGCCTCTATTTCGTCGTGGGTGTATTCCTTGAGCATTGTATCGCCCAAAAGCACCCTTCTCGTCTTCCCGAGGCCTGCCAGGGCGGCGTTCGCCTTGACCGTCTTCTTGCTCAGGTCTATCTCAAAGATACCGTTGACTTTCGAGCCGCATTTCTCGGCGAGATCCAACAGGCGGATGCGCAGGTCTTCGTCGGCAAGCGGCTTTACCTTGAAAAAGAGCGGAAGGATCACGACAGGCGCGACCCTGCTTAGGACTATCGTGAAGATTATCCAGAAGACGGCGGTCCATATCCACCAGATCGCGGTAAAATTCCGCAGGAACAGGTAAAGGACCTCGATGACGATGAAGAATATCGTCCCGCCGACGAGCAATTTCTTTAAATAATCGAGGAACCAGCCGCCGAACGCCTGCGTCGAGAGCGAGAATTTCCGCTCGAGAGAGAAGCCCTGGTACATATCGAGCGTGAACGTGACCGCCGCGTATATCGCCCCGAACACCAGGAAATAGGCCGCGGTCTGTATCCACGGGTTGCGCGAGGCCCCTTCGGCAAAATTGCGTATCCATACGGACGGGCCCTGCGTGGCCATAATATAGAGGAACAAAACCGTCAGGACCAGCTCAACGCCGAACAGGGCGTTCTTTATCCGCGAGTATTTTTTGGCCTCGCCTGCCCCGCTTTCAGACAAACGCGATATCATTTCATCTGGTGCAAATATATCTTGCGGATCTCGTTGAAGATGTCGACGTATTCCTTCGTCTGGTAGTCGCGGTATGTCCATTCCCACGGCTGGAACGACCTGTCGATAAAGCGGAGCGTTATCTCAGCGAAGACGCCTCCGTAGAGGTAGACCCTGTGCGCGTTGTCCTTCGTCGTCGCGAGGATGAGCTTCGCGTCGGTAATGTAACCCGGGTCGATGTTTATCCTGCGCGACGGCTTGCCGCGCTCCCTGCTCATCCCCAGCTCGAGCCTGTTCGTGTAATGCTTTATCTTCGGCAGGACCTCGGGGTTGACGAGTTTTCTGAAGGATATGAACTGCCTCTTTAGATTCTGCCCCATCTCAGGCGCGTAATAATCCGTATACGCGAAATCCAGCAATGAGGTCCTGAAATCTATCTTCCCGAATTTCCATTCCAGCGTCTTCTCCATTTTCATTATCAGGTCCGGGTCGTTCGATATCATCCCGATGATGAGCTTGACCGGCTTATGCTGCTTTGCTGCTCCCATTTAATCCTCCTGTTAAAGTTTATCCCCTTGGGGAGTTTTCGCCTTTGCATGTTTTTACGCAGATCCCGCAGATCGAATGGCCTATTCCCGCCCTGTTGGCAAAGGCTTTCAACAGTTCGCGGCAGGCATTCAGGTCCATATCTTTCGCGTCTTTTTTTATCGCTTTGGCCGGGCAGGCGGCCACACACGCGGCGCATTCGCCGCAGCTTATATCTACCGGCTTGTCTGACTTGAGGGGCATATCGGTGAGCACCGTCGCGTATCTTACCGCCGCGCCGTATTCCGGGTTGATGAGCAGGCCTGAGCGGCCGATGAACCCGTTCCCCGCAAGGCGGCCGATCTCCTTGTGCGAGAGCGCCCCGCGCATCAGGCCCCAGTCCTCGACATAGCTCGCCGGGATGGGCAGCGCTGAATAGCCGGCCTTCTGGATATAGTTTGACAGCTTAAGGGCTATCTCATCTACCAGGGAGTTGACCCTTTTGTAATGGAAGGCGTAGATCTTTGACGGCTTATTCGCGATAGTCTCGATTATCCTGCCTGCGAGGCGCACGCCTATCGAGATGCCGTAATCGAGCCCGTTAAGGACGGATTTCGGCTCGACAAAAAATCCGTCTTTTATAGACGACACGTCGGCGACGCCGAAGAGCGAAGCGCCATCGCCCTCCGCCGCCGCTTTCAATTTTTCGTAATTACTTAAAGAATCTTTTCCTTGCATCAGCTAATTTCTCAAAGTCCTTATAATCGGTCATATCGAAATGGAGCGGCGTTATGGAGATGTAGCCGTCGCGCACCGCGACCGCGTCGACGAGATCGTCGCCTCTCACCTCGGCCCTGTAACTGCATAGCCAGTAATAGAGGCGCCTGTTCGGGTCCTCGCGCATGTCGTAATCTTCATGATAGAAAGTCGACATCCCCTGCCGCGTTATCTTTACCCCTTTTATCTTCGATCTCGGGAGCGCCGGGACGTTGACATTGAGCAGCGTAGTGACAGGGAGCTTCTTTTCGAGCATCAGTTTCGCGAGTTTATGCGTAAAATCCACGGCCGCCTCGAACTTTTCCCATTTAAACGACGCAAGAGAGACCGCGAACGCAGGGACGCCGAGTATCGCCCCCTCTGTCGCGCCCGAGACCGTCCCGGAATAGAGGACGTTTATCCCGAGGTTCGGCCCGCGGTTCAAGCCGGATATGATCAGGTCCGGTTTTTTCTTCTTCATTATGTTCATCAGCCCGATCTTCACGCAATCGGCCGGCGTGCCTGTTATCGCGTAGCCGAAATATTTCCCGTCGCGGCGCGCCTCGTTGACGCGCAACGGCACCGATAGCGTTATCGCGTGCCCCTGCGCAGAACGTTCGGCGTCAGGCGCCACAACCGTCACCTCGGCTATCGACTTTAATTTTTTCTGCAGGGCGGCTATGCCCGGCGAATATATGCCGTTGTCGTTAGTTAATAATATCCGTTTCATTTCATCTCTATCAATTCGTATTCGAGGTTCCCGAGGCCTATCTCTGCGCCGTACCTGAGCTGCGCCTCCCAGTCGATATGCGGCCATATCTTCTTGAAAGCGTCGGACTTGAAGGCGTTGTTGACGACATCGGCCGACGCCTTATCTATCGCGACCGGGTCTGTCGAGGCGAAAATACCGGCATCGGGCGCCACGGCCGGGTCATCCTTGGCCAGGCAGTCGCATTCTTTCGTTATCTTCATCGCGTAACTCAGGAATAATATCTTCCCCTCTTTGTCCTTCATCACGCCTAGGGCGAACTCGGCCATCTTCTCCTGCACGTTATTGCTCGACTCGCTCCACGATATATCGATCGCGTCGCTGCGGCAGGCGACGAGGCAGTCGGCGCAGCCGATGCATTTTTTCTCGTCGATGTGCGCTATTTTCTCCTTCGCTTCGCTCAGGACTTTGCCCTTCAATTCTATCGCCCCGGTCGGGCAATGGATGACGCACAGCCCGCAGCCGATGCACGCTTTCGCGTTGACGTTAGGTTTTATCGCGGAATGCTGCATCAGTTTCCCGGCGCGCGTCGCGAAACCCATCCCGATATTTTTTACCGCCGACGCCAGACCCGTGACCATGTGCCCGGTGACGTGGGAGAGGACAACTGCCGCGTCCGCGTCCGCGCAGGCCTTCGCTATCTTCACCGACTTAAAATGTTTTTTGTTGATCTTCACTTCAAAATCCTCGCCCGACCTCAGCCCGTCCGCGATGACGACCGGCGCGCCGCATACCTCGGGCGTAAAACCGTGCTCATAGGCGATGTTCGTGTGGTCGACAGCGTTCGACCTCGACCCTTTATACAGCGTATTCGAGTCGGTAAAAAACGGCTTGCCTTTAAGCGCGGATATCTCGTCGGCGACGAACCTAGCGTGGCGCGCGTCGACGTGTCCGGTATTGCCTTTGTCGCCGAAGGTCAATTTTATGGCGATGAGCGCGTCCTTTTTGACTATTTTTTTGAGGCCGGCGTTCTCGAGCAGCCAGCGCGTCTTCTCGCGTATCGACTCGAGAGATTCGTCCCTTTTAGCTTTTACGAAAAATACTTTTGGCTTCACGCGAGCTCCACTATCTTTCCTTCCATCGTCTTGATGTCCACTATCGCGACCGTAGACTTGCCGGTCGTCCAGCCGCCTGTCTCTCCGGGATTGACCAAAAGGGCGCTGTCTATTTTCTTTATCTCGGGCTTGTGCGTATGTCCGTAGATAAGAAGATGCAATTCCTGGTTCTCTATCATGCCCAGGATGCCGGGGACATCTTCTATCTCGTGGGTGATTATCATTTTTACGTTCGAAAGGTCATACCTGTAAGGATGGTCAACTATCAGGCCGTTCGATTTTATGGACAGGGCCTTTTTGTCGCCGTCGTTGTTCCCGTAGACGCCCAGCCACTTGCATTTCAGTTTGTCGAGCGGCGAGAGCGCGAACGGCGAGCAGTAGTCGCCGGCGTGGACGACCAGGTCGCATCCTTCCGCGTTGAATACCTCTACCGCCTTCCTCACCATAGGCACATTATCGTGCGAATCAGCCATTACTCCGAGTTTCATTCCATACCTCCGTATTATTTCAGCATTATCACCGAGAGCATCCTCCCGGCCTTGTCCTTCTCTTTCCTGAATGAGAAGAATTCACTGTTCCTGCAGCCGGTGCATATGCCGCAGTCGAAAATATTTTTTGCGCTTATCCCGGCGGCGATCAGCTGTTCGGCGTTTTCGCCCACCAGGTCGAAATAATGCTTATGCGCCATTTTAACAACCGAATCCGGAAAATGCACCAAAAATTCGCTGTTCACCTCGTAACAGCACTGCCTGAGCGCCGGGCCCATCCCGGCAAGCAGCTTCGCCGGCGACGATCCATATTCGGATCTCATCGCCTCGACGACGTTTTTTGCTATCTTCTCCTTCGTGCTCTTCCATCCCGCGTGCGCGACGCCGATGGCGTTATGCTCGGGGTCATAGAAGAGCACCGGAAGGCAATCGGCGGTCCTGACCGAGAGGGTTATCCCTTTCGCGTCGGTTATCGCGCCGTCCGCGCCCGGGATCTCGCCGGATAAGGCAGTCTTCGCGTCTACCTTTACGACCACCCCGCCGTGCGCCTGCTGCAGGCGGACGAGTCCCTTGGGCGGTATCCCCAGCTTTTTCAGGAAATCCCCGTGGCTTATCTGCCTGTCGGATATTCCGTGCAGGACCGGAAACCTGTCAAACTCCGGGAGCGATATTATCATCAGAACGGCAACCCCACATCGAACATGAACCTCGGCACCTGCCTCTCCTTGTTTGTGTTTAGCGGGTAAGCGAGGTCAAAACGCAGGACGGTCCACTTCGTCTTAAAACGCAGGCCCGTGCCGATGGAATTCTGGAGCTCCGCGGGAAAGCGCACCCTGTTCAAGCTTCTCCAGTTCCCGCCCACGTCGTAAAAGAACGCGCCGTTGAACCATTTATATATCGGGAACCTCATCTCGGCGTTGCCCAGCAGCATCACCGTCCCCCACAGGGGCCTGTTGTCCGCGTCCTTAGGACCTATGGAATTTACTTTATACCCGCGCACCGTATCTATCCCTCCCAACATGAATTTTTCAAAGAAAGGGACGTCCTTCGTTTCGCCGTACCTGTCCATCCACCCGCCCATCCCCCTGAAGGCGACG
>JBAZFB010000009.1 GCA_041653595.1 Candidatus Omnitrophota bacterium
GCTCACCGAACACATTGTATACGGACGCAGAGGTTGACGATGCTAACGTATTAAAATGTCCGGTGGGCGGAGCTTCTTACGGCAGCTGGACGACACAGCCTTTTACCACTACATCATCAAATACTGCTGTCCTGACGTGCACAGTCGCCGGGCATGGCGGCGGATCTGCAGGCGTAAGCCTCTATAAGGGCGGTTACGTAAAGATAAAATAAATAATTGTTAACATTTTAGGGTATTTACAAAGAAAGGCACTTGGGTTACAATACTCCGGTGCCTTTTGTTTAAGGCGACGTACCCAAGTGGCTAAGGGAGCGGTCTGCAAAACCGCGATCCACCGGTTCGATTCCGGTCGTCGCCTCCAGATTTATCTATTATAAGCGCCAAACGCCGGGATGGCGGAATTGGCAGACGCACGGGACTTAAAATCCCGCGACCGTAAGGTTATGAGGGTTCGACCCCCTCTCCCGGCACCATCTCGTCAACAAATTACCACTAAAAAGCAAGATATTTTCCTTGACAAATGTATGCGTTGGGTGTAGTTTATACAAAGCTAGGGTAACATAAATATAAAACCGGAGCCGGAAATTAGGCTCCTTTTTGTTTGATGGGACTGGAGAATGGAAAAGAAAAAAGTAGTAATAATAGAGAACAATCCGACGGTAGCGCAGGATATCTCCGATATCTTTTCGGAGAAGGGCTACCTTCCTTTGTTAGCGGCCAACGGGCTGGACGGCATAGAGCTGGTCTGCGAGGAATCGCCCGAACTCATCATGCTTAATCCCGGCATTACAGACATAAACGGCAGTTCCGTATATAAACTCCTCAGGGACGACCCCAAGAACGGCCACATCCCCATCCTGATCTGCGTCACCAGCGAAAGGGGTATGTTCAGGTTCTGCGGCATGAAATCTCAGCCCGAACAGAACATGATCAGGTTTACGGCAAAATCCGATTTTAAGGATAACCTGGAAAAATCGCTCGATCTCATAGAGAACCGCGTCCTGTCGAATAAATTCCAGCTCGACAGCGAACATTTCAAGAAAGTCCTGGTAAAGCTTGTGAGCGCTTACCAGTCGTATAACGGTTTATCGTCGGAAGAGGTCAAGGGTATCCTTAACGAAGTCCTCGATAAGATAACGACGATGCTGAGTTCCGAACTCGGGTCGTTGATGCTCGTCGACGAACCCGCGCAGGAGCTTGTTATCAAGGCCTCCAAAGGATTAAGCGCCGACGTAATTAATAAGACCCGCATAAAGGTGGGCAAGGGGATCTCCGGTTGGGTGGCGAAGGCGGGGAGCCCGTTACTGATAAGGAACATCGAGACCGACGAGCGTTTCTCCCGCCAGAATTCCAAGAGATATTATACATCGTCCTTATTGAGCGCGCCCATCCGGATAAAGAACAGGATCGTAGGCGTGATCAACGTAAACAATAAATCAACGAAGGAGCCTTTTACGGAATACGACCTTGCGCTCCTGACGATCCTCACAAATGAGATGTCTATAGCGATCGAATCCTCGCATTGGCAGAAAGAGCTCGAAGAGGCCAACGAAAAAATAGAAAAACTCAAGATCAGCAAGGAGATCCTCGGAGATATCGCCCGTTCGCTCGATGACGAATTATATGAGTTGACAATCTCGCAGGAAGTTAGTAATATAATATACTCGAGGCTCGATTATAAGGAGATAATAGACGCGATTTTGGAGATAATCGAGCGCTCCATCGATTGTCATCTATGCGGCTTATTGTTTGTGGATGAGGAAAAAAAGACGGGGATAATAGTCGAGGTAAAATACCCGGCTACCCAGCAGGAGATTGACAACTTTAAGCTGAAGATCATAGAAACGTTCAACAGGTTAACAGGGGGGAGACTGTTGCCGGAACAAGTTTCGGTTGATCAGGCTCGAGACAGCGGAAATTTAATAGACTCATCCGCCGAAGACAGGAATATCCTCAGCTCTTTCCAGGCGCAATTACTTTTGGCCGGCGAGAAGCCTATCGGCATGCTGGCAGTCGCCAATTCATTCCCGAACGCCTTCAGCGGCGAAGACCTGAGAGTCTTCTCGATCATATCCCGCCATTCAAGCATCGCGATAAACAATACCATGCTCCACAAGAAGATAACCGAGCTTTCGATAACAGACGGCCTTACCGGCCTTTATGTCTACAGGTATTTTAACGACGCGCTCGACAAGGAAATACTGCGATCGGCCAGGTACAGGCAGCCATTCGGCCTCATAATGATCGACCTGGACAGCTTCAAGAAGATAAACGACAGCTACGGCCATCCCCAGGGCGACGAGGTATTGAAAGAAGTCTCCCAAATATTCAAGAAGATATGCCGCGAGGTGGATATCGTGGCGAGGTACGGCGGCGAGGAATTCGCGATAATACTTCCGGAGACGGACCTGGAGGGCGCGTTTGTCCTGGCCGACAGGATAAGGATGGTCATAAAGAATTACGCTTTCGGAACAAAAGAGAACGTAATAAACCTGACAGCGAGCATCGGGGCCGCGAGCTATCCCGACATAGCGGTCTCGAAAACGGAACTCATAAAGCACGTCGACAGGGCGTTATACAGGGCCAAGGCCGAAGGCAGGAACAAGACCTGCCGCGCCGTAAAGGAGATCACGAATGAGATTTAGCAGGCAACTTTTGTTTTGCAGCTTCGTCACGGTTTTCCTTTTGGTGTTTGCCCATCCCGCCTGCGCCCAGGACGATAAGACGATCACCCTAGACGTGCAGAACATGAATATAGACGCGGTCGTCAAGATGATAGCCGACCAGAGCGGAATGAACGTAGCCCTGAGCAATAATGTCATAGGTACGGTCACCGTAAAACTTGACAACGTAAGCGTGATCCAGGCCCTCGACTCGGTCCTGAAGGCGAATAATTACCTGTATTCCATAGAAAACGGGATAATATCCGTCTATACATACCAGGACTCGGAGCAGCAGGAGCGTTTCGTAAATCTCGAGACGAAGGTGTTTTCTCTTGAATATACGGATGTTACCGACCTGAAGAAAGTCCTGCTTTCGATGAAGACCGCCCGCGGCAGGATAGAGACGAATGAGAAGAACAACCAGGTAATAGTGACAGACACTCCGGAAAAGGTAAAAGAGATCGAGATCGCGCTTAAGGAACTCGACCGGCCTACCGAGACGAAAGAATATAAACTTTTGTATTCCAAGGCCAAGGATGTCGAACCGAAGATACTCCAGGTGATCCCCAAAGAGAAGGGCGACGTATATATCGACGAAAGGACTAACAGCATAACCGTCAGGGCGACGCCGGTCATACTGAAAAACATAGATGGTTTTATCGGGGGATGGGATTCCCAGCATAAGCAGGTGCTCATAGAGTCGATGATATTAGAGGTCACCCTCGATGAAGGGACGAAGCTAGGAATACAATGGCAGCAATTGATGCAGCTCCCGGTCGATGCCAGCGGCAAAGCTGCCCACCATCCCGCGCTTGTAAACACAGCCGCGATGTTTGCCTCCGGACTCCCGGCGGCGGGACCGGCGGGTTTCTTTAAGATCGGAAGCCTTACCGCCGACGAATATAATATCGTTATAGACGCCCTCAAGAGCAACGCGAATACCGAGGTCCTTTCGAGCCCGAGGATCGTGGTCATAGATAACGAGAAAGCGAATATACTCGTCGGGAGCAGTGAGCCGTACGCGGTGGCGACGACCGACCCGATAACCCACTTGCTCGTCCAGGATATAAAATATATAGATGTCGGCGTAAAATTGGAAGTCACGCCGCAGATCGGCGAAGATAATTATGTCACGATGAAGATCCACCCCGAGATCAGCACCGCGAGAAGGGTACCCGAGGTCGACAACGTCGTGGCCAAGGATACCACCCAGGCCGACACAGTGATGATGGTCAGGGACGGCGAGACGATAGTCCTGGGCGGTCTCATCAAGAACCAGAAGAAGCTGACGGTAAATAAGATCCCGGTATTGGGGGACCTGCCCCTGGTCGGCATGCTCTTCAGGAATAAGAATTACCAGGACCAGAAGAGAGAGGTGATAGTCTTCGTCACCCCTCATATCCTGACTAATAATAACCGCCAGACGATTTCGAGACAGGAGTACCAAGAAACCGTCAACAGGACCAAGAGGCCGGATGATATCGTCACCGATGCCATAGAAAAGTCCGGCGGGGTACTGATCACCCCCGTAGAGAAAGAAAAGAAGAGCGAGGCGATAAGAAAAGATATTCAGAGATTGTTAGACGGCGGCGATGAGTATTAAACCATGACCACGACAACGCATGAGGACCAAGGTTCGCTACGCGATTATCTACAGATAATCTTCCACCGCAGATGGTTTTTTATGATGCCTTTCGTCATCGTCTTCTTTACTGCCAGCATAGGCAGTTTTTTTCTGCCCAAATATTACAAGTCATCGGTCCTTATACTCGTCGAAGAAGAGAAACCCGTAAATCCGCTCGCGACCAAAGAACCGGCATATGTTTCTTCTACGGGCCAGCCTCCTACGCTCGCAGAGCAACTCAAGACATTAGCCGAAAAGATCTTAAACTACCCGCATCTTTTAGTGTTGGTAAAGACCCTTGGCATGGATAAGGGGGTTGCCGACCAAGTCGCTTATGAAAAACTGCTATTAGGCATACGTAACCGGACCGACGTAAGAATGCGTTCTCCGGACGTTTTCCAGATCTCATACGAAGATAAAAATCCGGTTGTATCAAGGGACGCCGTAAGGACGCTGGTAAAGATCTTTATAGACGAAAATAAATCAAAAAAGACCGAGCAAGCCCAGGACGCCGTTAAATTCGCAGAACAGCACGCCCAGCTTTATAAGAAAAAACTCGAAGACTCGGAAAAAGCCCTTTTCGAATTCCGGGCCCAGTATCCAATGCAGCTGCCAGGGAAGGAACTCGATTATAACGTCTCCATGCTCACTAATTACCAGACATCGCTTACGGCCATCCAAATGAGCATAAAAGAAGCCCAGAACAAGATAGACCTGGTAAAAAGACAATTAGCGGGGAGGGAGCCGGTCATAATAACGGCCGAGTCGATAGACCTTAATCCTGCGGTCAGCCGGCTTAATTCCAAGTTACAATCGTTACAATCTCAGCAAGAGGAGCTTATAAAGACTACTCCTGATTCGCCTGACATCTCTTCTTTGCAGGTCGAGATGGAAGAGACGCGCGATCAACTGCGGCTCGAGACCGAAAAACTGGTCGGAGGAGAGACCGCCCAGACCGCGCCCCTTTTTTTCAAGAGGCTTGAGCAAAGACTTAGAGATGCCCAAAAAGAGGCGGATGAATTAAGGGTGCGGGAGAAGAACCTGCAGGGGCTGGTCAGGGAATACGAAAAGAGGATCGAGACACTGCCGGAACAGGACAGGAAACTGGCCCTGCTTACGAGAGATACCGAAGTAAATGACAATATATATAAAATGCTGGTGCTAAAAGTGGAAGAGAATAAACTCGCGACATCCGAGGCCGAGGAGAAAGGCACTAAATATACGATCCTGGACGATGCCAGGCTCCCGCTTAAGCCTTCCAAACCGGAGATCTTGCTGATAGGGATAGTCGCTTTCATATTGGGAGTCCTTTCCGGTTTCGGCTGCGTATTCATGGCTGAATTCGCGGACCATTCCTTCAGGGGGGTGGAGGACGCGAGGGCATTTTTGAAATTCGAGATATTGGGGGCCGTGGCGACCATTGTCGACCGTAACGAGGTAATGGCCCGGAATGCAAGGCAGCGCGTGGTCGGGGTGACGGTGATAATATTGTATATCGTCTTTTTCGCCGTCGCCGCGAGTTACTCAAATGCCAGGCAGGAAGAGGTAAAGAATAAAGTCATCGAGATAGCCAACAAAGAAAAGACTGCCGAGGCGAAACAATATGGCAAATAACGGCAACGGGTTCAAAAAATTAAGCGATGCCCTGAAAAAAGCCGCCGAAGAGAAAGGTGAAGCTTTGCAGAAGGACAGGGCTCCGATAATTACCCCTCCGCCGTCACTTCCGGAAAAGGAGAAGCAGCAGGCTCCTCAAGAGGCGCCTGTGTATGAGGCCGCTAAAAGGCCAGAAAGCCAGATACGCTCAACCGGAATAAGCAAAAAGATCGTGGCTTATCATAATCCCACCGGTCCTGTAGCGGAGCAGTTCCGCGTCCTGAGGATGCATGCCTGCTCTTCGGAGAAGAACTTTAACATAAAAGTTATAGTTGTCACCAGCTCCGCTAACGGCGAAGGTAAATCGGTCGCGGCGACGAACCTCGCGGTAGTCATGGCCCAGGATTTCGGGAAACCGGTCCTGCTTATCGACTGCAATATACGTAAACCAGCCGTAGATTCATTGCTGGGGGTAAGGAGCGACAGGGGACTTGCCGACGTCCTGTCGGGAAACCTGAAATTAGAAGAAGCGCTGGTAAAGACCGATATCGCGAACCTGGTAGTACTGCCGGCGGGGCAGGCGCCCGCTAATCCGAACGAATTGCTAGCCTCAGACAGGATGAAGGCCCTTCTGGCGGAGGTAAGGCCGCAGTTTGAGGCGGTAGTCCTGGATACGCCCGCGGTCATACCGTTCGCAGACCCGAGGATATTGAGTAAAGTGGTCGATGGCGTTATAATAGTGGTAAGGGCGGGAAAGACACGCCGGGAAGTGGTAGCCCGCGCGGAGAGCATCCTGAAGAGTGTCGGCGCGAATATAATGGGGTATGTCCTTACAGGCGTAGAATATCATATTCCTGAGTATATTCACCGGCATCTGTAGTTCCTTAAGGAGGCTCATTCGGTGAATTAAACCAAAATCCCGCGACATGGATTTTGGTTTTTTAATTTATAAGAGGCTAGCGTTTTAATGGAATCCGTTTCTAGAATAGCAAAAAATTCATTGGCCATGATGGCAGCCGAGATAATTAATAAAGTCTTGGCGTTAATCCTTTCCATTGCGATAGCGAGGTGGATGGGAGACGTTAAGTTCGGCCAGTACGCTTTTATAATAACTTTGATGATGTTGTTTCAGATCATTGCCGATATTGGGCTTGATGGCCTGGTTACCCGTGAAGTAGCGAAACAAAAAGACAGGACCCTGGCGTATCTATCGAGTGCCCTATTCCTGAAATTTGCCCTTTCCGTCATAGCTGGCACTTTATTGATTTGCGCCTCATGTTTTATAAATAAGCCTACGGACGTTTTTTACGGTTCATGCGTCGCTGGAATTACGCTGATATTTACGGCATCGGCGAATATTTTTTCAGCGGTATTAAATGCTCACGAAAGATTGGACATCAAGGCGCATCTCCTGGTCGTTTCAAAGGTAATCGTTATCTTTTTCAGCTGCCTGGCGTTATATTTCAATAAGAATTTAATTCTGTTGATAGGAGCTATTGCTATAAGCGAACTTATAAGAGCAATTTCCGGTTGGGCGGTCTGTTCGAAGCTTTACGGAAAGTTGCTTGCCAAAATAGACCTGTCGTTGTGCAAAAAGCTGTTTATCAAATCCATCCCGTTCGCGCTAATAGGCATGATGGGGTTGATCTATTTTAAGATAGATACGGTAATGCTTTCGCTTATGATAAATGATCAAGTGGTAGGTTGGTATAATGCCGCTTATAATTTGCTTTCAGCCATTATGTTCATATCTGTAAGCTATACTCTGGCTATTTTCCCTTCCCTGTCGCGTTCCGCAGAATTTTCGGAAGACATATTTGCCTTTAGCTGGGAAAGGTCCATAAAATATCTGGTACTAATAGGGATTCCTATATCGGCCGGGACCATGGTATTATCCGAGAGAATAATAATTTTGTTTTACTCCTCAGGTTTTAAACAATCCGTGATTGCGCTTCAGATTATTATCTGGGCTCTCCCCTGGATATTTATCAATTCCATAAACATGTATGTTTTGTATGCCGCTGGAAAACAGGCGCAAGTTGCTGTTGTTGTGGGAATAAGCATGGCAGCGAATATAATTTTAAACCTCATTGTAATCCCGAAGGCCAGCTACATAGGCGCTTCCGCCGTTACCGTATTATCGGAGATTATAAATGCGATCCTCTTTCTGTGGGTGATCAACAAGTACCTGTCCTTACGGACCGGCATATTTAAGATGGTGTACAAGCCGGCATTAGCCAGCATGGCTATGGCTATCGTGCTTTATTGTTTCAGAAATTCCAATTTGCTCTTACTGATCACTATAGGGGCGCTCATTTATATAACCCTTATCTATATGCTAAAATACCTGGACGAAAAGGATATTTCGATATTTTCAAAGATCATTAAAAGGACATTACCCAAGGAGCAACCGGATGGTGGATTTATCGATCTCGATAATAAGCTATAACGTCAAAGATTATCTGGATAAATGCCTGACCTCGATTTTCAAAGAAAAGAAAGATTTGATACTTGAGATTATAGTAGTCGACAACAATTCATCCGATGGAAGCATCGCGATGGTCAGGGAGAAATTCCCTGACGTGAAGCCGATCGGTAATAAAGAAAATCTTGGATTTGCGAAGGCAAACAATATTGCGATCAAGCAGTCGTGCGGCAGATACATCCTGATACTGAATCCCGATACCATCGTCCTGCCCGGCAGTATGCAGCTGTTGGTTGATTTTCTGGACAAAAATTCCAGAGTCGGTGCGGTAGGACCGAAAATATTAAATGAGGACAGTAGTATACAGTTAGAATGCGCCCGCAATTTTCCTACTCCATTGATCGATTTCTTTATATTGAGCTCTTTATACAAGAGATTCCCGAAAAGTAAGATATTCGGGAAATATCTGATGAGCTACTGGGACCATAACGATGGGAGAGAAGTGCCGTTACTTTCTGGAGCTTGCATGTTGTTGCGCAGATCTGCGCTGGAAGAGGTCGGATTATTTGACGAGAATTTCTTCATGTATACCGAAGACACAGACTTGTGTTATCGCGTCAAAAAAGCAGGCTGGAAGGTATGGTATCTGCCGGAGGCGGAGATTATACATTTCGGAGGAAGAAGCAGCGAACAGATACCGTACAAGAAAGAGATGGTAATGCACGCACGGGAAACAATGGAAGCGTTTTATCTTAAGCACTACGGCATGTGGGCTGTCGTTATGCACAGACTGACAGTGATAATAACGATGATATGGCTGATAACAGCGGCGTCAGCAGGGTATCTTCTGGGTCCGTCATCAAGGAAGCAAAAATTCAAAAATATAATATTCAGAAGTTCCAGTATGCTGCAATGGGCTTTTAAACCTAGAATTGTGAGGCTTAACAAAAAAGAATGGGAAGAAGACCAGAAATTTTTCTCGAAGAAGAAAAGCCGTTAATAGAACTACCGGCTTTGATCAAGATATTCATTGCCTTCTCGGCATTATGCTTAGGAGCAAGCTTTCTTATCCTGCCCTGGCAAATCGTACTATTCCTGTATCTCGGATTTGTATTAGGCCTGATAATATTCTTTAATTTGTATGTTGGAATTCTGATTTTCCTAGTTGGCGCGTTCTTCCATCCGACTTATTGGCTCACTTCTTTGCAAGAATTGCATCCTGCGAGGAACCTTGCTTTCGCCGTGCTTTTCATATGGGCGTTCCATACGATAATATACAGGGATTTCCGTTTAGTGAAGGCCCCGCAAAATCTTTTTATTGCCTTGTTTTTTGCTATTGCTTTTGCGACGACATTTAAGAATTTTGAAATAAGTTTCCCTGTTTGGCTCGAAATCGCCGTAAAATCCTTGGTGCTGTATTTCGCCATAACTAATATGATAAGGACGAAAGGGCAGATCGTGTTTTTGATTTGGTTTATCGTCGGTATAAGTTTTGTCTCGGCACTTATAGGTATCTACCAATATATAAACCATATAGGGGTCTATTATGCTCCCGAAGGCATACTTAGGATCAGCGGGCTTGCGGAAGATGCCAACGTCTTTGCTATGGACTTGACGATTTCTCTTCCGTTAGCGATAGGGCTTTTCTTTTGTTACAAAAAGTTGTCGATAAAGGCGATTATGGTCGGAGTAGTGGGTATACTAATAGTAACAACCATTCTAACCTATTCCAGAGCGGGCTTAATCCAGTTGTTATCTGTCTTGTTCTTTTCGATCGGCGTCAGGATTTTCAGAAAGCGAAAAATATTAGGAATATTATTGTTTGTTGCGGCCATAGGCATATTTCTACCGCTGGTTCCCTCAAAGTATTTGGAAAGAGCCCAAAGCATGTTCAAGGGAGGGGACACGGCGATAGACGTCAGGCTCACGGGATGGAAGGTGGGCCTGGAAATGATAAAAGAAAATCCTTTTACGGGAGTGGGATTCGGCTTATTTCGCAATGCCTATATCATGAAAGCCGTAACTTCCTCGGATATCCAGTATAAGTTAAGACTTGATGCCCATAACCTATACATTCACACGGCGGCAGAGACCGGTCTTTTCGGTTTACTGTTGCTGCTATTCCTCCTTTTTTATACATTTAGGGATTTCAGGGTTGCGAAAAATAATTTTAAGGAAAAAGATGATTCATTATTTTTTGAAATATCCGGCGCTTTGGAGATAAGCCTGCTGGTTTATTTGTTAGGAGGCATGTTTATTTCCTATCTTCAGCTTCAGATCTTTTGGATCATGATACCGTTGGCCGTGGTGTTGAGGCGAATGTCGATTAAACAGGAATAAATTCATAAATGGACAAGATAAATGTTGCTTTTTTGAGAGGTAGCCAAAGGGGTAGAAATATCCTCTTGGGGGCGGAGAAAATAATATTATCGATCGCGGAAGGAATAGACAGAGAGGCATTCGATCCGCTTATCATAGTGTTGCAGGGAGAAGGAGATGCATTGCCGCCTCTAGCTTCGGAAGCAAGGAACAGCGGCCTGCGGGTCGAGATAGTAAAATTAAAAGGAAAATTTGACCGTTCGTCAATAGGCAGGCTACGTAACATATTATTAACAAACAAGATAGATATTTTACATGCCAATGAATACAGGAGTGATATAATAGGCTTTCTGGCGGCGAGACACACGAACGCAAGGACGATAGCCACGGCGCACGGATGGCTCTATATAGATCCTAAAATAAAGCTATATGAATGGATCGATTCGATGTTCTTGAGGGCTTTTGACGAGGTAATAGCGGTATCCGGCGCGATGAAGAATGAACTAGCGAAGGCAGGTATTCCGCAAGATAAGTTAAAAATCATAGAGAACGCCTTGGATTATTCGGATATCCGGAGCGGCGCAGGTTCGGATATAAGAAAAGAGATTGGCGCCGGACCGGAGACTATAATCGTCGGCTCGGTTGGAAGGTTAAGCCTTGAACGAGGATACGAATATTTGCTGGATGCGGCAAAAGAGATTCTGGGAAAATGTTCCGACATAAAATTTTTAATCGCCGGGGATGGCGATCTTAAAAATAGTCTTATTGCCCGGGCCCAAAGGCTTGGGATAAAAGAAAAGATTGTTTTCCTTGGTTTCAGGAAAGACGTTAAGAATGTTTATGCTGCACTTGATATATTCGTCTCTTCTTCCTTGAGGGAGAGTTTCGGGTTGGCCTTGGTCGAAGCAATGGCCGCCGGGAAACCCGTGGTTGCCACGGCTGTCGGGATCGCACAGGAGATAATAAAAAACGGCGATAACGGATTATTGGTGAAACCAGGTAGTGCCGAAGAGATCGGGAAAGCAATGTTGATATTATTCTCTGATGATAACAAAAGAATGGAAATGGGAGATTCCGCAAGGCGCACTATAGAAGACCGGTTTTCCCGCAACAAGATGATAAAAGAATACGAGATAGCTTATAGGTCCTTGATCGATAAATGAACAAAGACAAACCCAAAAACATTTTGGTAGTATCCCTGCAGGGTATAGGCGACCTGCTTTTGTTAACGCCGTTTTTGCATGCCCTCAAAAAGGGAATCCCTGTTGACAAAATCTCCGTGCTTACCTTTAGCAGCAATAAGGATATTTTAAGCGGCAATCCTGATGTCGATGAAATAATCGCATTTAATCCAAGAGAATCGAATAACTTTTTGAGCATAATAGGGCTTCTGGGTTGTCTGAGGGGCAACAGTTATGATATTTCAATATGCGCTTATCCCAGCGGATTACGCTCTGCTTTCATAGCCTTCGCGTGCGGAGCGAAGGAACGGCTCGGACAAGACTTAGGCATTTTCTGGAGATGCAGGTGGCTCTTTACCAAGCAGACGGAAATAAAAGAGGTTAAACATGCTGTCTTGATGAATATGGATTTTCTTTACCTTTTGGGCGTAGGGACGGTCGGGCAGGATAACGCGATGGTCTTAAATGTGTCAGGCGAAGAAAAAGAGCGTGCTTTTGATTTTCTTAAGTCCGAAGGCGTAAAAAACGGAGACCTGTTAATTGCCGTTCACGCTGGAGGAGGCAAATTCACGGCGGCATATAGAAATTGGCCGATAGAAAGATTCTCGAAAGTTGCAGATACGCTGATAGAAGGATCCGGCGCAAAAGTGGTATTTATAGGCGGCGCCGATGATAAAGGCGCGGTTGATAAGGCAATCGCATACATGGAGAACAAGGCAATAGTTGCTGCCGGAAAACTCTCGCTTAAAGAAACGGCCGCATTGATCGGACAAGCGCGGCTTTTGATTTGTAATAATTCCGGGCCAATGCATATGGCGGCGGCTCTCGGAATTCCCACCGTAAGTATTTTTGGCTCAGCAGACCCAAGGATACACAGGCCGTGGGGAGACGGCCATGTTGTCCTGCAGAAAGAGCTTGATTGCAGCCCTTGTTATTATCCCTTTTTCAGGGATACTTTAAAAGAGACAAAATTACGCAATCGATGGTTTGGAAAGAAATTCGAGTGCATGACCGGGGATTACCGTTGCTTAGGTTCCATCACCGTTGAAGAAGTGGTTGCGGCGGCGAAAAAAATATTGGAGCAATAGGCGATGACGGAAGACGTGAAGAAGAACACCGCATTCATTATAATGACATTTCTTTTATTATCCGCTTTTTCTGGTTCTTCTCAAGCTGAGGACGGGAAAATCTTCCCGACTCCGAAACAAATAGAGATGAAGGACTTCAAGGTCGATTTAAACAGAAGTTGGGGCATAAGCGTTTGCGGAAACGACAGTAAGATTATGGACATAGCCGAGTACCTTGAAAATGTCCTGCTGAAAAATTTCGATATTTCACTTGGTATCCGAGGCGTGCCTGATTCAAGGGCCGCTAATAGTTTTTTCATAGGCTTAGCCGGCGATGATAAGATGCAAAGGCTCCTCAAGGAAAAGGGGATCTCTTTTCCCCAAAATCTCGGCAAAGAAGGCTATTTATTGGAGGTATATTCCGACGCCGTGATCATAACAGCGAATGCACCAGCGGGAGTCTTTTATGGGGTTCAGAGTTTTATCCAGTTGATTTCAAAGGATGACAACGGAAGGATCCGGATTGCCGCCGCAAGTATTAAGGATTATCCCATTTCTGATATAAGGGGAGTTTATATAAATGCGGCAAACTTCGACAGATTAAAGGATCAGATCGAATATCTCGCCCAACTTAAGATAAATCTCGTTGTGATCGAAAACTGGGCGTTCTTTAGCCTGAAAGAGAATGATAACGGCGCAAAATTGACGGACATATTTGAATATGCCAGAGAAAGATTCGTCGAACCAGTGCCGCACCTGAATAGTTTTAGTTATGCAGGACCGATCCTTTCGAAAGATCCGTATACAGCGGAAGGTATATTGGTGCAGGATGCGCATTTCAGATTTGTGAACGACGAAGCAATGCCACTTGGACGATCAAGGGCCCTGATAAATGTTATTAGATGTGACGAATCGGATATAATAGTTAAGAATGCGGAAGGAGATGTGGTATATAAAGAGGGCAAAGATTACAGTATGGTGGACGGGCCGATGTCATATCCGTATCCTGACGACAACAGGCCGGCGAAAATAGTCCGTTTGCAGGACGGCAAAATCCGGGACAGGGAAGACGTTCTCGTGAGCTATGATTATGTTGAGAAGAAGACCGCGTCATGGGCCAATTGGGTTGCCCCGTACTGTCCTTCATCGGAAAGGACTTATAAGATAATGAGCGGCGCCCTGGAGGATGTTATCGAGACCCTTCACCCGCGGTACATTTCGATAGGCCATGATGAAATATTCGGCATAAACAGGGATTCGAGATGCAAGAAAAGGAACATGAGTAATGCCGAGATCCTCTCCGAAGACATAAATAAGCTGTACGAATGCATAAAAAATGCCGATTCTGACGTTAAAGTGATGATGTGGGATGATATGCTTAACCCCTGGCACAACGGAGGGGTGGAAGATATGCAGGTGCAATTCGGAGGGGAAGTCGGAAGGACCTCAGAAGCCATCGAAACAATACCCCATGACATTATAATGCTGGTATGGTGGTATGAATCGGCGGACAAATTCGGCAAGATAAAGAACAGCCCAGCGTATTTCCAGTCTAAGGGATTTGACTATATAGTTGCCGGTTATAAGGATAAGGGGAGCATAAGGAAGTGGGCCGATTCGGTACGGGGCAAGAAAAAATGCCTTGGAATTATGGATACCGAGTGGGAGCAATTTGAAAATAATCTGGATGCGATAAAGTATACGGCCGATGCTTCCTGGAATTAAAGCGGCTTAATTAATGAGGTAAAAATGAAATACAGGCTTGTTTTTGATTATCCGCAAAAATTCAATTTTAAAAATGAGAAAGAAACAAGAAATTACGGCGAATGGAAATTTTATCTTTGGTGGCTTTCTAACTGGTCAAGAAGACATACGACGGTCAAGAGGTCTAGCGTGGTTTTAAACGTATTGGATATCAAGCCTAATAGCAGGGTGTTAGACGAGGGGTGTGGGTGGGGTTACCTGGTAATGCTTTTTGCGCAGTTAGGCCACCGCGCGGCCGGGATAGATCTTGACAGGGAACAGCTCGATGTCGCAAGGGAATTGGCAGAGTACAATAGAATTCCCGCAGATTTCCTGTATATGGACGCAAAACAGACGAATTTTGCGGAAGGCGAATTCGACATAGTAATACAGATGGAAGCATTGGAGCATATGGGGGACGACTGGAATCGTTCGATTAAAGACATTTCGCGCATCCTTAAGGAAGGAGGTCAGCTTGTGCTGTCAACTCCTAATACAAGAGGAATAGCGCAAATAGTGAAATCTTTTCTTACGAGATTCAAATATTTCTTGAAATTCTGGACAAAGGAAGAATTCATTCCGGCAAAACTCATCGAGAAGGAGTTGCAGGAGAATGGATTGAAGGTCATAGCTAAAAAGCGAATACTCCTCGCGATACCTTTTATCCCGAATTTCCTGTTTCCTGTCAATCTGCTGCTTGAGATAATAGTGGAAAATGTACCTATTTTGAACGAGATCGCCACAACCTATCTATTCTATTGCTTAAAAGAAAGTAAATAATGACCGCCGTCTGGCTGTTTTGGGTGTCCCTTGTATTGATAGCGTTCAGTTATTTCGGCTATCCTTTTATTATGGCCGCTTTTGCCGCTGTTTTGAACAAGCCCTACGAAAAAAAAGATATAGAACCGTACGTTAGCTTGATCGTTCCTGCCCATAACGAGGAAAAAGTTATAGCCGATAAGCTTAATAATGCCCTATCTCTGGACTATCCCCGGGATAAGTTCGAAATCTTGTTAATTCTGGATGGTTGTATTGATAAGACTAAAGCAATCGCTGCGGGTTACAAAGATTCTCGGCTGAAATTAATCGAGCAAAACCCCAGAAAAGGCAAAATGGCCGCACTGAATTTAGCGGTTCCGCAAGCCAAGGGTGATATAGTCGTATTTACCGATGCGAATTCCCTCTATGAGAAAGAAGCCATAAGAAAGCTCGTAAGGAATTTTTCCGATAAAAGAATAGGTTGCGCGTGCGGAGAATTAAAATATCGCAACGAATCTCTGATAGGAGAGGGCGAAGACCTGTATTGGAAATATGAAAAATTCATAAAGACAAACGAAAGTCGCTTACGTTCTTTATTAGTAGTGAACGGTTCCATATACGCCATAAGGAAAGACCTGTTCGAGACAGTCGAAGAGACCCTGGCAGATGACTTTGTGATACCCATGGTCATAGCCAAAAAGGGATACGGCCTTGTGTATGAGCCTGAAGCAATAACCCTGGAAAAGACCGCAGCGAGCACAAAAGAAGGAATAAATCAGAAAGCCAGGATCATCGCGCAGGGGCTAAAAGCCGGTTTTGCTGTCGGCGGGATCATTATTTTGTCAGGGCCTCTAAGAGTATTTCAATTCCTGTTCCATAAGTTTATCCGCTGGTTTGTTCCCGTTTTTTTAATTATAATGTTTATATCCAATATATTTTTGCTGAACGAGCCGTTTTATAAAGTTATATTTTTGTGCCAGGGCCTATTTTACATATTCGCGGCGATCGGCCATTTACTGGAAAAAAATAACGTAAAGATAGGCATCTTCAAAATCCCCCTTTATTTTTGTGTGGTCAACTTGGCCTCGGCCATCGGTATAATTAAGTTTCTGACAGGCGGGATAAAGGCAACCTGGGAAAAAGCGGAAACAACAAGAGGATAAATTATGATCAGGTATTTCTTAACGTCATTTTTCATCTCCGCAGCGGCAGCGATCGTCTTTACCCCCATAGTCAGAAGGTTGGCGCTGGCGTTAGGGGTTGTCGATAAGCCCGGGGGCCGGAAAGTGCACCGGCAGAACATGCCGACTTTGGGAGGGATAGCGATAGCCGCGGCGTTTTTCGCCGGCATAACCGTTGCTTTTAAGGCGGTGCCCGGCGCGATGGGCACGTTTTCACTGAAATTTGCGGGATTATGTGTAGGCAGCGTGATCATCCTGCTGCTGGGGGTGATAGATGATATCGTACCGCTCAAAGCGAAGCTGAAACTCGTCTTCCAGGTCATAGCCGCTTCTATCCTGATCGGATGCGGATTTACGGTTGAAGAAGTGACCATACCGTTTTACGGAAAATTCTCCCTCGGGATCTCCGGGGCCGTTTTTTCGATGCTCTGGATAGTCGGTATCGTCAATGCCATAAACCTCCTCGACGGACTTGACGGGCTCGCAGCCGGCGTCTCGGCGATAGCCTCGTTTTTTATCTTCCTGTCAGCTGTCGAACAGCACGATTATGTTGTGGCTTTCCTGGCTTTTGCCCTTACCGGCGCCTGCGCGGGATTCCTGCCGTTCAATTTTTATCCGGCGAGGATATTTATGGGGAATCCGGGCAGCATGTTCCTTGGATTTATACTGGCGGCGATATCCATAGTCAGTTTCCAAAAAAGCAGTACCGTGATAACTCTTTTTATCCCGGTAATAGCCCTGGGTGTCCCGATAATCGATACCCTGCTTGCTATCGTCCGCCGCCTGGCAAAAAAGAAACACATCTTTCAGGCCGACAAGGAGCATATTCACCATAAACTCCTTTTCCGGGAGGAATCGCAGAGAAGGGTGGTACTTTCCCTTTATTTCCTGTCGGTCTGTTTCGGGATGATCGCCCTGAGCTTCAGGGGCATAAAAGGCCTTTATGCCATCATTGCCCTGGGCGCCGTGATCTTAGTGACTTATAAGTGGATGAAAGATTCCGGCTTCCTTGATTTTAGGTAATTTATTATCCTTGACAAAATTGCTTAATTGTAGTAAATTTTAAGGACAATGGAATGCTCGTTAGCGATAAAAGGAATTGCCAGCACAAAGATCCTGCAGGAGCTTCAGGGCGCTTTCCTGAAGTTTACGGGAATGGAATTCTCTTTCGTGGACCTGAAGGGGAAGCCCGTGATAATCTCGCAGTATGCCGGGCATTCCTGTAAAGCCCTCCTCTCGTCGAAGAAAAAAGATTCCGCGTTCCTGGACGTCGTAACTAAATCGTGCAATTCCCTCTCCGGCTCGAAGAAACCCGTTATCTCCGATTATAATAAAACACCGCTGGCGTTCGTCCCGATAATAATAGAGGGGAACGCGATAGGCGCTGTCTTGATGTGCCACGGCGGCAGCCAGGCCGCCAACACCGGGATATCGAAGGAGCAGTTTAAGAGCGCGGCCGAGCTTTTGTTCATTTTTGTAAATTATGTGTTTAAGCACGAATTCGACTTCCTGGTCGTTTCCGATACCGACAAGCAGTATTCGCGCAACCAGGAAGCGGTCCTTAAAGCTGTCGCGTTCATAAAGAAAAACTACCACGACAAGGACATATCCCTCCAGAAAGTAGCCGCGGAAGTCGCCCTGAGCCATTACTATTTCAGCCATATTTTCAAAGATGAGCTTAAGATCACTTTTATAGAATATTTGACGAAGGTCAGGATGGAGGCTTCGGCCAAGCTTTTGAAAAACCGCAACCTGAATGTTAACCAGATCGCGTATGCCGTTGGATATCAGGACCCGAATTATTTCAGTAAAGTTTTTAAAAGATACATGAAAACTTCCCCGATCGAATACAGGAACAATATACTGAGAAAGGGGATAGAAAAACAAATAATTACGGCATAAAAGCAACAAAACCCATTGACACCGTTTACTTTTGTGTTATACTAACCTTAATTTATTGCAGCACAAGGAGAAAGAATGTCAGAACGCAGAAAGTATAAACGTGTCGACGTGAATGTTGCTATCAAGGGTAAGCTAATCGACCCCCAGAAAAAGGTCGATATTACCGGCGACATCCTGTTGAAAGCAAAAAATTTAAATGAAGGGGGCGCCTTGCTTGAATGGCCGCGCTCCTGGGATTGCGATTCCTGCTCAAATTGCCTCGGTTGGGTGCATAATTCCACCTGCAAGCTTAAGGAAGGCGGGCAAAGGGACAGCGAATTTAACAAGGAGCTGGTCCCGGGGATGCATATCACTATACGCATAGTGCCGGGAAACGATATAGAGCCGGTAAACGCTTTGGGTAAAGTAAGCTGGGTCAGGTCCGCCGGAAGCGAGAGGGCAGACAGCTACAATGTCGGGGTCTCTTTCGTTGAAGATGAGAAGCAGGAACCGGACATCAAAAAGAAGATCCTGGTCATAAAGAAAAGTTTCGAAACAACTTAGATGCTTAGTTTTTCTGTCTGGTCTATAACATTCAGGATGATCGCCAAGTATCCCCGCGTCCTCATCCCGTTTTTTATCAAAGCTATATTCGAAGCCCTGGTGCTTACCGTATTTTTTTATTCACCCCGTTCGCCCTTACTGGCCATCTTCGGACCGCCCGTTACATCGTTCTTTACCACTAGGACCCCGTCGGGGGTTATCTCCGGGGCGCGTTATCTGCACTATCCCATCAACTTCGAACTTCTTCCCACTCTTTTTTATTATGGCCAGATCTTCATTATGATAACTGTCGGAGCGGTAATGTACGGCATGGCGATGGGGATGGTGTCACAGGCCCACTCGGAAGGCGGGGAGGTCAAGATATTCGGTAATTTCAACAGGTCGGTGAGGCGCTATTTAGCCTTGGTCGGAATATGGCTTATAACTTTTATCCTCTCTCTCGCGATTTTGAAGCTTCCGCCCCTGATCATAACAAAATTGATGCCCCCGACGCCGACGGCGATGTTGCTGCTCCGTATACTGTCCTATGCGGGTATCGTAGTCATTTTCGTTATCGAGGCGCTCTTTATCTACGCATATCCTGCCGTCATCATCGAGCGGAAAAGCTTTTTCGGGGCCATCGGAAGGTCGTTTAGCGTCATAAGGCATGTTTTCTTGACGACGATCGTGCTGGTTTTTGTCCCCAGGTTATTTGAGTTTTTGTATGTATTCGTCAGGCAGAAACAACAGGGCATTATGAACCTGACGGTTCCCGAGGTCACCCTCGTTATCTTAGGCGTAAGCATCGTCCTCACCCTGGTCACCGACGCGCTGGTCTTTTTAAGCGCCGCGAATCTTTTTATCCTTAAACAGGAAACGGAAAAAGGGGAGTAAAGTTGTTCAAGAAGACGATTATCATACCGTTTATTTTCGCCGCAGCCGTAATACTGAACGGTTGCGATTCGGGGATATATTCCGCCGAAAAAAGATTCTGGCATGCTTCCAAGGCGTTCAACCAGTTGTTGAAGGCCCCGGACAAAGCGACGCCGGTCGATTACCAGAAGATCATCGACTCTTTCCGCGAGATAACTATCCGGTACCCGGCGTGGCCTAACAGCGGGCAGGCGCAATTTAATATAGGCCAGCTCTATGCCATGCAGGGGAATTTTTCCAAGGCGAGGGATGAATTCATGGTCATCCTTAAGGATTACCCGGCGAATATCGATCTGTGCGCCAGGAGCCTTTTTGCGGCGGCGTTGGTATACGAGAGGGAGGATGACTGGCCCAAGGCGAAGGAAACTTTTGACAGGATAGAAAAAGACTATACCGACACAGGGACGGCATTTCAGGTGCCGCTGCATGTCGCCGAGTATTATAAAGTAAAAGGGAAGAACACCGAGGCGGACGCCGCCTATCTCGCCGCGCTGGATAAATACAAGAAGATGGTCAAGGATAATCCTAAGACCTACGGCGCCCTGCTTACGATCGACCTGGTGATAAATTGTTATACCGACCAGGAGAAATGGAATGAGGCCGTGGATTATTTAGGCAGCCTCGTCAATGACTATCCCGATACCCTGCTTGCCCCAAAGGCCAAGCTCATACAGGCCGCTATCTATGAGCAGAAACTCAACCGACTCGAAAAGTCTCGCGAGCTTTACGATGAAATAATCAAGAAATACTCCAAGACCCCGTTCGCGCAGGCCGCCCAACAGCAGATGGAAAGGCTGAATAAGTCCAAATAAGATGAAGAATATTTCCAGATACGGCCCGATAATAGTTGCGGTCCTCCTGGTATTGATATACCTGCCCACTTTTATATGGATGAAAGCCCGTTTCGATGAAGTGGAATCGTATTATTCCCACGGATACCTCGTCCCCCTGGTTTTTGCTTACCTGATCTGGATGAAGAGGGACGAACTGAGAAAATGCGCTATTAAACCCGCCGGCCTGGCGCTGCTTATTTTCGCTCCCGCGCTCCTGGCCCATCTCCTGGCCTATTTCTTCGAGATCAATTTCGTATCGGGTTTTACCCTTATCGCGGCGATATTCGGCCTCGCCTTGTATCTGTATGGGCCGGAGATCACTAAAAAAATAACTTTCCCGGTAATATTCCTGGTATTCATGGTCCCGTTGCCCCAGGTCATGATAATAAATATAAGTTTTAAAATGAAGATGATGGCCGCGCAGGTCGCGACAGGTATCGTTAACCTCATGGGCATACACGCCGTAAGGGACGGGAGCATAGTTTACCTTAAGCCGGACACTTCGTTGACAATAGGAAGCCCGTGCAGCGGGCTGAGTTCCCTGATCGCGCTGACGGCATTAGGCGCGCTATACGCTTACCTGGCGAAGATGTCAAGGACAAGGAAAATTATCCTCTTCCTCCTTTCGATACCGATCGCCTTGGCGGCTAATATATTCAGGATAGTCATGCTTCTTATTGTGGGTTTCGCGTATGACGCGAAAGTGGCAACAGGTCCGTTTGTGCACGGTTTCCTCGCGTTCTTACTTTATATCTTCGCTATCGCAGGGTTATTAATAGTAGGGAGAATGTTGTCGTGGGCAAAAAAGAACGCAACTTAATAATCGCGATCGTCATCTTAGCCGCTTGCGGGGCGTGCGTCCTCGGGATCTCTGCCGTCAAAAGGGCCCCGTCCCGGGCCGTAAAATTAATGGAGTTCCCCCTTAATCTCGGCGAGTGGACAGGGAAGGATATCAAGTTCGAAGATAAGGAATACGAAAAACAGGTTTACGAGATACTCGGCACAGACAAGGTCCTGATCAGGGCATACTCGGACAGGAAGAATGAGTCTGCCGCGGTACAGGTGGTATATTCCGACCAAAAGAGGCAGAGTTTCCATCCGCCCGAATATTGCTACCTGGGAAGCGGCGCAAACGAGCTTTTAGAGACGGGCAAGGCGCAGGTCGCGCTTGACGGAGGCAAGGTTTTGCCGGTAAACAGGACAGTATACCAGACGAAAAGGGGAAAGGTGTTGATGCTCGATTGGTATACCGCCGGCGACATGATGACGGGTAATTATTATAAACAACAGATATATTTCGTGATCAACCAGCTTAAGCGCTCAAAAAGCGGGGGTTCGGCCGTCAGGGTCTGGACGCCTATAATAGGAAATGACGTTGACGCCGCGTTCGACAGGTGCCGGCGCTTGATACGCGAGATGGTAAAACTCCTTCCCGATTACCTATAAATAATACTAAAAAATAGCAATTTTTTTCTCTTGACATACTTATCCTCCTGGGGTATAGTAGCAATGTCATAAACACGTGTCGAAGCGTAAACCGCAACACATGCTTCCGAAAATAAATCGCAACCTTATGAATGGAGCATTAGTTTAATCCGTGAATAAACACGTTTCGACGAAAGGTAACTTAACAAGGAGGAGGTGGAAGATGGGAAAGTTTTTGTTAGTGGTATTGGTAGCGTTAATGTTAGCGTTACCAACGATGGCCCAAGCTGCTCCTGCGATCTCTTCTTGGCCGGGCTACGTTTATAAAGATGGCGGCTATGCCGGAAACCTGTATTCGCCATCGGGATGGATGGGTCAGCACTCAGCCATGAGTTTAGCCGTTACCACGAGTTCTTCTGAAACGGCTGTCAGCGGCACATCAACCAAGATAAGTTTTACATCCGGTACCGCGGCTTCAGAGTGGACCGGCGTCTATTGGCTGTCGCCTGACGGCAACTGGGGTACCGACGCTAACGGCGGTTGGAATTTGACCGGCGCGGGCAATATGTCGTTCTGGGCAAAAGGCGCTGTCGGCGGAGAGAAGATGGAATTCAAGGTGGGCGGTATCGCCGGTGATTACGGGGATACGCTGGCCGGTATGACGCAGACGGTTACTCTCGCTCCTGTCTGGACGCAGTATTCTTTCGACTTAACCGGCAAGAATTTAAGCCGTGTGGTCGGCGGTTTTGAATTTGCCGCCAACGATACCGATAACCCGACCGGCGCTACATTCTACGTCGACGATGTTCAATACAACGCCGTTCCTGAGCCTGCGAGCCTGTTACTGCTCGGCAGCGGTTTAGTAGGGTTAGTTGGTTTGACAAAAAAGAGAAAAGCGTAAGTAGGTTATAGTTAGTGTAGGGGGACGAAGAGGGCTTCCATATTCCGCTCCAGGTAGATGGGAGCCCTCTTTATTATATTGATACTTTTATGAGAATATATCATTTAAACCTTGCGGTTGCCTTATCTATACTCGCCTATGCGCCGGCCGTTTCCGCGGAAACGGAGATCGGCGCTTTCGTGGGTAACGAAGACCACGTGATGCCGTCCGCTGCCGAGGTCCAGAATTTCGAGAACCTCGCCGGAAGGCACGTCAATAGCGTCCTGGTCTATTGGGCGTGGAATGACGGCGATTTCCCGGCGCAGAGCCTCAATAGCGGGGTCAGGTTCCATGACGGGTACGATACCAAGGCATCGATAAATTTTACATGGGAACCATGGTCAAGGCTGGGCGGAAATGACGGCACCTTCCCCATGGATAAGATAATAAAGGGCGATTTCGATCCTTATATCACTAAATTCGCGATAGACAGCCGCGTTTGGGCCGATCCGATAAGGATGCGTTTCGCTCACGAGATGATACAGGATAACGATCCGGCTACGCCGGGTTGGTATCCGTGGCAGGACAAGCCCGCGGAGTACGTCCAGGCATTCAACCATGTCCGCGATATATTCAAGAAAGAGGGGGCAAATAACGTCGAGTTTGTCTGGTGCCCGAATAACTACCCGTTCGATCCCGCGGTGTTAGCGCAATATTATCCCGGGAAGGAAAACGTCGATTGGCTTGGGATAGACGGCTATAATTCAGGGGAAGACGGAAATCCCGGATGGCCATATTGGCAGAATATCGATGATATATTTTATGTGATGTACAACGCCTTTAAGAATAACCCGGAGCTGTTCGGCGACAAGCCAATAATGCTCGGCGAATTCGCCTCTGTCGAGGGAAACCAGTTAGACAACGGGAGCAAGGCGCAATGGATAGCCCAGGCTTTTAGCAGGCTCAAGCAGTCCTATCCGGATATAGACGCTTTTTATTGGTTCGACAAGCTGAAAGAGGCGGATTGGCGGATAGATTCTTCCCCCGAAAGCCTGGCGGCTTTTCAGTTAGCGATGCAAGACCCGTATTATACCTCCCACGCCGTTCCCGAACCCGCAAGCCTGCTTTTGCTTGGTATGGGCCTTTTAGCGTTATTTTCCCCCTTATTTCTCCTTGACTAAAAACCCTCTAATCGGCTATAATCTAGCTTCACACGTGGGCTTATAGCTCAGTTGGTTAGAGCGCTTCCTTGACATGGAAGAGGTCAGAGGTTCGAGTCCTCTTAGGCCCACCATTTTACCGTAAACCATGGAACAGGATACCTTAAGACATTCTACGTCACATATCATGGCCCAGGCCGTAAAAAGGCTGTTTCCGGGCGTCAAACTGGCTATAGGACCGGCCATAGAGGACGGTTTTTACTATGATTTTGACGTCCCACAGCCGTTTTTGGAAGAAGACCTTCCCAGGATCGAGGCCGAGATGGCCAAGATCATAAAGGAGAACCTCAAATTTGAGCGTTTAGTCCTGAAGAGGGATGAAGCGATAAAGTTCTTTGAGAAGATGGGCGAGAAGTATAAGGTGGAGCTTATAACGGACCTGCCCGATGCGGAAGTGTTCCTTTACAAAGAAGGGGACTTCGTCGATCTCTGTAAGGGGCCGCACATAGATTCTACCGGGCAGGTAAAAGCGTTTAAATTGCTTTCTGCGACCGGCGCATATTGGCGCGGCAGCGAGAAGAATAAGATGCTGCAGCGCATCTACGGCACGGCCTTTGCGACGAAAGAAGAATTAGATACCTACCTTAAGGCAAGGGAAGAGGCGGAGAAGAGGGACCATAATAAGCTCGGGAGGATGCTCGAGCTCTTTACGACAAACGAGGCCGTGGGACAGGGCCTGCCCCTCTTTATGCCAAAAGGGGCGAAGATAATCCAGATATTGCAGAGGTTCATAGAGGACGAGGAAGAGAAGAGGGGATATCTCCCTACGAAGACGCCGTTTATGGCGAAGAGCGACCTGTACAAGATCTCGGGCCACTGGGACCATTACAGGGAAGGCATGTTCATAATCAGCGGGAAAGACGAAGAGATCCTCGCTTTAAGGCCGATGACCTGCCCCTTCCAATTTATGATATACAAGGCAAAGACAAGAAGCTACAGGGACTTGCCTATAAGATACAGCGAGAACGCGGTCTTATTCCGTAATGAGACGTCCGGAGAGATGCACGGGTTGACCAGGGTAAGGCAGTTCACATTGGCCGACGCGCACATCATATGCATGCCCGGGCAGCTTGAGGACGAGTTCAAGAAAGTGCTCGACCTGGTCAAATTCGTGATGAGGACCCTGGGGATCGAGGATGAGATATGGTACAGGTTCTCGAAATGGGACCCGAAGAACAAGGAAAAATATATCGACGACCCGAAGGCCTGGGAAGAGTCCCAGAGGGTAATGAAGAAGATCCTCGAGGATATAAAACTTAAATACGTCGAAGCCGATAATGAAGCGGCGTTTTACGGGCCGAAACTGGATATCCAGTTCAAGAATGTTTTCGGCAAGGAAGATACTCTCATAACGATACAGGTCGATTTTGCGCTTCCCGGAAGGTTCGGCATGGAATACGTGGACAGTGACGGCACGCAAAAGACTCCGATGGTGATACACCGGTCTTCCATAGGTTGTTACGAGCGGACGCTGGCGATGCTGATAGAGCATTACGCGGGGGCGTTTCCGGTATGGCTTTCTCCGGTCCAAGCTGTTATAATACCGATTGCGGACGAGCATAAGGATTACGCCAAGAAGGTCGCGGAGAAGTTACGCGATAATGATATACGGGCCGAGATCGATGACAAGAACGCCAGGATGCAGCATAAGATAAGGGACGCGGAGACGCAGAAGGTCCCTTATATGCTCATCGTAGGCGGGAAGGAAGCCCAGGCCGAAAGCGTTTCGGTCAGGGAAAGGAGTAAAGGCGACTTAGGCCCGATGAAACTCGTCGAATTTATCGATAAACTGGTTAACGAAATAAAAAGTAAAAAATAAAAGGGGGTGATCGTATCCAGTTTCAGGCAAAATCTATCAGGGTAAATGATAGGATAAGGGTACGCGAGGTGATGGTGATAGCCGAGGACGGCGGGCAGCTAGGAGTAATGGCCCCGGAAGAGGGCCTAAAGCTCGCGCAGCAGGCAGGGCTGGATCTGGTAGAGATAGCGCCGACGGCAAAGCCGCCGGTATGCAGGATAATGGACTTCTCCAAATTCAAATACGAGCAGGAGAAGAAAGAGAAGGAAGCCAGGAAGAAACAGCACGCCACCCAGCTTAAGGAGATAAGGCTCAAGCCAAAGATCGGCGACCACGATTACCAGGTGAAAGTAGGTTTCATAAAGAAATTCCTTGAGCATAAAGACAAAGTAAAAGTCACGCTCATTTTCCGCGGGAGAGAGATGGCGCATCCCGAGCTTGGCAACAAGGTCCTTGAGAGGCTGAAGATTGACATAGCGGATGTAGCGCAGATAGAAAAAACGCCCTTCAGGGAGGGACGCGCGATAATAATGATCATCGCCCCTAAATAGATAATCGGTTTTCGAAGGAGGACCAGCAATGCCTAAAATGAAGACACGCAAGGGAATCGCGAAAAGGTTCAAGGTGACAAAAAGACGCAAGGTCTTGAGGCATAAGGGAGGCAAAGGCCACCTGTTAGGGCACAAGACGAAGAAAAGGAAGAGGGCGCTCAGGAGAGCGACTCTCGTAAGTAAACACGAGCGCAAGAAGATATTAAAGCTTCTGCCTTACGCTTAAAATCAATCAGTAGAAGGAGAGATCGGAAATGCCTAAGTCGAAATATTTGCCGGCAAAAAGACAACGCAGGAAGAAGGTCTTAAAAGCAGCCAAGGGATATTTCCTCGGCCGCTCGAAGTTATACAAGAAGGCCATCGAGACAGTCAGAAGGGCGATGGTCTACGCCTACCGCGACAGGAAGGCCTATAAGCGCGATATGCGCAAGCTCTGGGTCGTGAGGATCAATGCCGAGTGCAGGAACAACGGCATAATGTATTCAAGGTTCATAAGCGGCCTCAAGAAGCTGAAGATAGAGCTGGACAGGAAGATCCTCTCGGATATGGCCGCGAACGACCAACCCGCTTTCGCTAAGCTGGTCGAAGAAGTAAGCAAAGCAAAATAATGCTCGATAAGATCAACGCACTCGAGGCCGAAGCAAAAAGCGAGATAAAAGCGGCCGGCGATTCGAAGGCGCTCGATGATCTTAGGATAAAATACCTTGGGAGGAAAGGCCTGGTCACCGAGCTTCTCGGCGGGATCGCGTCTTTGCCGCCCGAGGAGAAACCCCGCCTCGGCAAGGAGCTGAACGCCCTGAAGACGAGGCTCGACGAGGCGCTCAGGTCAAGGCAGGCCGAGCTTTCAAGGTCGCCTGTGATGCCCTCGGTTTTACCGAGGGATTTCGCGGACCTGACCCTGCCCGGTTTCAGGCCGCAGGCCGGCTCGAAACATCCCCTCACAAAGACTATAGACGACATCTGCTCTATCTTCCTCGGCATGGGTTTCAAGGTAGTCGAGGGCCCGGAGATAGAGACTGAGTTCTATAATTTCGAAGCCCTCAATATCGCACTCGACCACCCTTCGCGCGACGCCTTCGACACATTCTACATAAAAAACCAATATTTGCTGCGCAGCCATACCTCGCCGGTCCAGGTGAGGTTCATGGAGACGGAGAAACCGCCGTTCAAGATCGTAGTTCCGGGAAGGGTATACCGCCCGGACGCGGTAGACGCGTCGCATTCCTTCATGTTCCACCAGGTCGAAGGCCTCGTCGCAGGCGAGGGGGTGACTTTCGCCGACCTTAAGGGAGCGTTAAGCGTATTTTTGAAAGGATATTTCGGCGCGGACGTAAAAGTCCGGTTCCGCCCGCATTATTTCCCGTTCACTGAGCCGAGCGCCGAGGTAGACGTTTCGTGTTTCATTTGCGGCGGGAAAGGATGCAGCGTCTGCGGGAGGAAAGGATGGCTGGAGATACTCGGCTGCGGCATGGTCCACCCGAACGTATTCAAGGCGGTAAAATATGATCCCGAAAAAGTCACCGGCTTCGCATTCGGGATGGGAGTAGAGCGCATCGCGATGCTCAAATACGGCATCAACGACATGCGCCTCTTCTTCGAGAACGACATGCGCTTTTTGGAGCAGTTCAGATGAAGGTCTCATATAGCTGGTTAAAAGAATATATTAATTTCAGCGCCAAGCCCCGGGACCTGGCCGATAAGCTCACCATGGCCGGGCTAGAGGTAAAAGGCATAGACGAGAAGAACGGCGATTTTATCTACGAGGCCGAGATCACCTCAAACAGGCCGGACTGGCTCTGCCTTTACGGCATCGCCCGCGAGATACAGGCGCTTTATGGTTTGAGGCTCAAGCCGTTAAAGGCCGCACTTGCTAAATCCGCTAAAACGGAAAAACCTTCGATAACGATAGAAGATAAAAAAGGCTGCGCCAGGTATGTAGGTATCGTTATCGACGGCGTCCAGCCTGCAGGCTCGTCAAAAGACCTCGCGCAGAAGATAGAGAGCGCGGGATTGCGGCAGGTGAATAATATAGTCGATATAACAAATTTCTGCTTGCTCGAATCAGGGCAGCCTCTCCACGCCTTCGATTATGATAAGCTGGAAGGCGGCAAGGTGATCGTCAGGAGGGCGCGAAAAGGCGAGGAGATAATCACCATAGACGGGATAAAGCGCGCGCTAGACGAGGAGATCCTCGTCATAGCTGACGCGAAGAAGCCGGTGGCTATCGCGGGAATAATGGGCGGCAGGGATACCGAGGTCGGTTTCTCGACGAAGAAAGTTCTCCTGGAGAGCGCGTATTTTGACCCGGCGCTGATACGCAGGGCCGCTAAAAAGCTAGCCGTCTCAAGCGAGGCCTCTTACAGGTTCGAAAGGAACGTTGATATCGGCGGATGCCTTGCCGCGGCCGAGAGGGCCGTATCGTTGATATGCGATGCCGCCAAGGCGAAGTCGGTCTCTAAGCCCTCTGACTTGGGGACAAAAGGGCGCGGAGCCGTAAAAATAACGTTAAGGATATCAAGGGTTAACAAGGTGCTCGGGACGGAGATTCCCGCCTCGAAATGCGCCTCGATACTTAAGAGCCTCGGGTTAAGCGTTAAATCAAAAGGCGAAGTCCTTAGCGGAGCTAAGGGCAAGGACACGCTTGCGGTCGCAGTACCTTCTTTCAGGAGGGACCTAAAGGAAGAAGTCGACCTGATAGAAGAGATATCGCGGATATACGGATACGACAAGATACCGGAGACGCTTTCAAGGATACAGCTTTGGGGCAAGGGCGCCCAGAAGAGCCGCGACAGAATACTGGAGGAGGCGGTAAGGGAGGCCTTGACCGGCGCGGGGCTGAACGAAGCCGTCACCTACGCGTTAAGATGCAACGACCCGTATATCAGGCAGGCGTTGGGCATAGCCGATACCCAGGCCTTGAAGGTCCAGAATCCGCTGAGCTCGGAATCAGAGGCGCTGCGTTCGGTATTGATGTGCGGGATGCTGGACGTGATAGCGTATAACCTTAACAGGAAGGTGCCGGACATAAAAATATTCGAGTTAGGCAAGACTTATTTCTATAAAGACGGCTCGATCCCCTCGGAGAGAGGGGTCCTGGCTATCGCTTTATGCGGGACGAAAGAGAAAAATTGGCACAGGAAAGAAGCCGTCGATGTATTCGATCTCAAGGGGATCATCGAGGCGTTATTTTCGAAGCTTAGGATCGATAAATGCGAATTTGAATTAAAACCGCTTCCGCTTTTTTCCCCGTCGGCGTCGGCCATAGTGAAGGTCGGCGGCAGGGAGATAGGCGGTCTGGGCAAAGTCGACAAGGCCCTTTTGGACAGGTATGATATAAAGGCCAACGTCTTCGCCGCCGAGCTGGAACTCGAGCCGATATATTCGCACGCAAAACTTGAACGCAAATTCTCGGAACTCCCGAAGTACCCGTCGTCATCGCGGGATATATCGCTCATAGTCGACGACAAAGTCTCTAATAAAGATATCGTCGGGACGATCAAGGAGGCGTGCGGAGAGTTGGCGGTCGGCGTCAATCCGTTCGACCTTTACCGCGGGGAGCAGGTGCCCAAGGGATCCAAGAGCATCCTCTATTCCGTGGAATACAGGGCCGCCGGCAGGACCTTGACCGACGAGGAAATCAATTCCCTCGACAGGAAGGTCCGCGAGGTGCTGGTCCATAGATTTAACGCCAAGATACGGTAATTCCCGGTTTACATATGGCAGATACCCACCTGAATAAAGACCTGTTTGAGAAGAAGAAAAAGAATTCCTCCAAACCCGAACCTCTCTCCGCAAGGATGAGGCCTCGCGCGCTGAAGGAATTCACGGGGCAGGGCCATATCATCGGGCCGGGAAAACTCCTCACCCGCGCGATCGAGGCCGATACGATAGCCTCGCTCGTGCTCTACGGCCCTCCCGGCACGGGAAAGACCACCCTCGCCCATGTAGTCTCGAACGCCACAAAGGCGGAATTCGTGCAGCTGAACGCGACGACCTCGAACGTCCAGGAATTAAGGAAGGAGATCGAGGCCGCGAAACAGCGCAGGGCCCTTTACGACAAAAAGACCATACTCTTCATCGACGAGATACACAGGTTCAACAAGGCGCAGCAGGACGTCCTGATGCCTGACGTAGAGGCCGGAGCGGTAGTTTTGATAGGCGCGACTACCCACAACCCTTTCTTTTCGATAGTGGCGCCGCTTATATCGCGCTCGCTCGTCTTTGAATTAAAACCGCTTTCAGAAGCGGATATCATTACGATATTGAACAATGCGCTCAAGGATAAGGAGCGCGGGCTGGGTGACATGCCCGTGAAGATAGAAAGCGACGCGCTTAAATTTTTAGCGAAGATCTCCGAGGGCGACGCGCGACGGGCATTGAACGCCCTGGAGCTTGCGGCCCTTACGACCCCGAAGTCCAGGGAAGGGACGATAAATATCACTCTGCAGGCCGCCGAGGAATGCATACAGAAGAAGGCCGTCGTATATGACAGGGACGAGGACGGCCATTACGACACCATATCGGCCTTCATAAAATCCATGCGCGGCTCGGATCCCGACGCAGCGCTATATTGGCTCGCCAAGATGCTATACGCCGGCGAAGACCCCAGGTTTATCGCGCGCCGCATCGTGATATGCGCGGCTGAGGATGTCGGCCTCGCCGACCCGCAGGCGATAGTGGTGGCCAACGCGGCCCTGCAGATATCGGAATTCGTAGGGCTTCCCGAGGCCAGGATACCTCTCGCCGAGGCGGCGGTCTATGTGGCGTGCGCGCCGAAGTCGAATGCGGCTTATCTCGGGATAGAAAAGGCGTTAAAGGACGTCGAGGCCGGCAGGGTAATGGAAGTGCCGCCGCACCTGAAAGACGCTTCGATGGATTCCGAGGGGCTCGGCCACGGCAAGGGATACAAATATGCCCACGATTATAAAGGGCATTTCGTCGAACAGGAATATATGCCCAAGAAGACTACTTATTATGAGCCGACCGATATAGGCTTTGAGAAACAGTTCAAGGAACGCTTAGAAAAATTATGGAAAAGAAAATGAACCCTGTTAGAAACAGTGTTTCTAACAGGGCAAAAGCAATAGGGCTGTTGAGCGGCGGGCTCGATTCGATCGTCGCCTCAAGGCTTATCCTGGACCAGGGGATAGAAGTAGAGGCGCTTAATTTCGTGACGGCGTTTTGCACCTGTACTTCCAAGGGCTCGGGCTGCCTCGCTTCGCAGAAGGCCGCAGACCAGCTCGGGATCCCGCTAAAAGTCGTGGATATCTCCGAGGAGATCCTCGATGTCGTGAAACACCCGAAGTTCGGATACGGCAGCGGGATGAACCCGTGCCTCGATTGCCGCATATTCGTATTCAAGAAAGCCAGGGAATATATGCGCGAGTCCGGAGCGGCGTTCATATTTACCGGAGAGGTGCTGGGCCAGAGGCCGATGTCGCAGAGGCGCGAGGCGATGAATACCATAGAGCGGGAGTCGGGGCTCAAGGGTTATCTCTTGAGGCCGCTCTGCGCCAAGCTATTCCCGCCTACGCTGGCAGAAGAGAATGGCATCGTCGACAGGGAAAAGCTGTTGTCTATTTCCGGGCGTTCAAGGAAGGGCCAGATCTCCCTTACGAAAAGGTTCAACATAAAAGATTATCCCTGTTCGAGCGGCGGATGCCTTTTGACTGACAAGAGTTTCGCGCAGCGGATGGAAGACCTGATGAAATACAAGCCTGATTTCGGGCTGCCCGACGTGCTGCTCTTGAAATACGGCAGGCATTTCAGGATGTCCCCGTCGGTAAAGCTCGTCGTGGCGAGGGATGAGAGCGAGAATTTCAGGCTGGCGTCGCTGAAAAATAAAAGTGACATCATGTTCCACGCGCAGGACCCGCTCGGGCCCGTTTCGATATTGCGGGGCAGCACCGGCGGGGAGTTCGTTGACGAGGCCGCATCGATAACCGCAAGGTATGCGCTCGGCAAGGATAACGAAGGCGAGGTCAAGATAAGGTATTTCATGAACCAGGGCGAGGACAGGTTCCTCAAGTCAGGGCCTTGCGGGGAAACCGCCGTGAAGGCGAGGAGGGTTTGACATGAATAGCGATACCGGATCGGTCAGTCTCATAGCCGCTTTTATAGCCGGATTCCTGTCATTTCTTTCACCGTGCGTGCTGCCTCTCATACCGTCCTATATCTCATATATAACAGGCATCACATTCGGCGAATTGACCCGGGAGGCGGCGCCTGGAAGGATAAGGTTTTTGGCCGCTGCCCATTCGCTGCTTTTCATATTTGGGTTTACCCTGATTTTTGTGCTTTTGGGGTTGTCGCTCACTTTTGCCGGCGGGATGTTATTACAACACAGGCAGGTTATAAGTAAGATCGGGGGGATCATAATAGTCATCTTTGGACTTAACATAACGGGTATCATAAACTTAGGCTTTTTGCATAAAGAGAAGGCGCTCGAGATAAAATTTAAACCTGCCGGATATTTCGGGTCATTCCTGATAGGGTCGACTTTTGCGCTCGGCTGGACGCCGTGCGTCGGGCCGCTATTGGCGTCAATCCTCTTGTTAAGCTCTACAGAGAAAGACATAGCGAGGGGAGCCATGCTCCTGCTTTCCTATTCCCTGGGCCTGGCGCTGCCTTTCTTCTTTTCAAGCATACTTATAAACAATTTCCTGACTTATTTTAAGGCGATAAAGAAATATTTACGGGTGATATCGGTGATAACCGGTATATTCCTGGTAGCCGTGGGCGTATTGATATTCACTAACTCGTTCGGCACGCTCGCGGGCTGGTTCGAGAGGCTGTTATCGAGGCCGTGATTTTAGGGCATTTTCCCTTGACTTAGCGGTATTTTAACTTATAATAAATAGATGGTACATAAGCTAAAACAGAACATTAGAGAAAATATCCTTAGAAGGTTAAAAACCCAAAAGGAGGATGAAAGGCATAGTAGGAGCCTCGCTATAAAGAGGAGGCTTTTGTCGTTGCCCGACTTCAAAAGGGCAAATGTAATAATGTTTTACGTCTCGAAAGACGGCGAAGTTGAGACAATGCCGATGATCGAGGCGGCTTTGGAACGTGGTAAGGCAGTGCTTGTGCCGGTCATAAAAGTGAGAAAGAAAAAAATGGTGGTATCCGAGATAATGGATCCCAATAAAGATCTGGTTAGAGGCCCTTACGGGATTTATCAGCCTAAGGCGCATTTTGAGGTTTTTCACCCGCGCTCGATAGACCTTGCGGTAGTGCCAGGTGTCGCTTTCGATACGAAAGGAAACCGGCTTGGCCGCGGGATGGGCTATTACGATAAATTCCTTGTCAGGCTCCGTCCGGGAGCGACGACCGTAGGCCTCGCCTTCAAATTCCAGGTAGTCAAGAAGTTGCCCAGACTTTCTCACGACCAGCCCGTCACAAAACTCCTTACCGCATAACGATCAATATAATTTAATCAGGGGGTACTTAAATGAACGGTGTTTTATCACTCGTCCTCTGCCTTGCTGCGCTGATAGGCGGAGGCTTAGTAGGTTTTGTTGCAAGGAAGATGTACGCGGAAAAGAAGGTCCAGTCTGCCGAGGAGAGGGCAAAGCTCATCCTGGAAGAGGCCGACAAGAAAGCGCAGGAGAAGAAGAAAGAGATAGAGCTTGAATCGAAAGAGCTCCTCCATAACATAAGGGCCGACTTCGAGAAAGAGACAAAGGACAGGCGCGCGGAACTCTTTAACATGGAGAAGCGCCTCATACAGCGCGAAGAGAACCTTGATAAGAAAGTTGAGCTCCTCGACAGGAAAGAGAAGGAACTTAACGAAAAACTAAGGGATATAACAACCAAAGAACAGAAGCTCCGTTCTATGGAAGACGAATATAAGGTGCTATTAGCCGAGGAGAAAGACAGGCTGCAGAGGGTCTCGGGCATGACCGCCGAGGAAGCCAAGAAGCTGCTCCTGGCCAGGATGGAGGAAGACGTAAAGCAGGAAGCCGGTGTAATGATAAAGCGGATAGAGGATGAAACCAGGCAGGAATCCGACAAAAAGGCGCGCGAGATCTTAGCTACGGCCATACAGAGATGCGCGGTCGAGCATACCGTCGAGTCTACGGTCTCGGTCGTCAACCTTCCGAGCGACGAGATGAAGGGAAGGATAATCGGGCGCGAAGGGCGCAATATCCGCGCCCTTGAGATGGCCACGGGTGTCGACGTTATTATAGACGACACCCCCGAAGCGGTAATACTGTCGGGATTTGATCCGGTAAAAAGAGAGATAGCCAGGATAGCCTTGACCAAGCTCATGGAAGACGGAAGGATACATCCGGGCAGGATAGAAGAGATCGTCGAGAAGGTCAAGAAAGAAATGGAAGTGTCGATCAAGGAAGCCGGCGAACACGCGGTATTCGAGCTCGGGATACGCAACCTTCACCCCGAACTTGTCAAATTGATAGGTAAATTGAAATACAGGACCTCGTACGGGCAGAATGTCCTAGACCATCTGAAGGAATCGGCTTTTATAATGGGGACGATGGCCAACGAGCTCGGGCTTGACGCCAACCTCGCCAAGCGCATCGGGCTTTTGCATGATATAGGAAAGGCCGTCAGCCACGAGGTCGAAGGCGCGCATCCGAAACTCGGCGCCGATATGGCCAAGAAATACGGCGAGAACGAGATCGTCGTGAATGCTATTGAGGGGCACCACGGCGAAATACCCGCCCTTTCCATCTACACCGTATTGTCAAGCGCGGCAGACGCGGTTTCCGGCGCCAGGCCCGGCGCCAGGCGCGAGACGCTTGAGATATACATAAAGCGCCTCGAAAAACTAGAAGAGATCGCCGACTCGTTCAAGGGCGTAGAAAAGGCGTACGCCATCCAAGCCGGGCGCGAGATAAGGGTAATAGTCGAGCCGGCAAAGATAACCGACGCGCAGGCGACGGTCCTCGCGCGCGAGATAAAGAAAAAGATAGAGGAAGGCATGGAGTATCCGGGCCAGATAAAGATAACCGTCATACGCGAGACCCGCGCGATAGAATACGCGAAATGAAATGAACATACTATTTATAGGCGATATAGTCGGTAACCCCGGCCGCGAAGCCGTGAAATCGCTGCTCCCGAAGATAAAGCAGAGGGAGAAGATAGATTTCACGATAGCTAATTCCGAGAATGCGGCCGGAGGCGCCGGCATCACACCCGAGATAGCCCAGGAACTGCTGGGCCTTGGCGTGGATGTCCTGACGAACGGCGACCATATCTGGGACAGGAAAGAGATCCTCGAGGAGATAGACAAGGAGCAGAGGATCCTGCGGCCGTCTAATTACGGCGACGGCGCACCAGGCAGCGGCTCGATAGTGATGCACTCTAAGACGGGCGCGAAGGTCGGCGTCATCTGCCTCGTCGGCCGCGTATTCATGCAGGCGGTCGAATGCCCGTTCAAGGCGGCGGTAAAAGAGATAGAGAAGGTAAAGAAGGAGACCCCGGTCATCGTCATCGATATGCACGCCGAGGCGACATCAGAGAAGATAGCGCTCGCGTATTATCTCGATGGCCTGGCTACGGCCATATGCGGGACGCATACGCACATCCAGACCGCGGACGAAAGGATATTCCCGAAGGGGCTGTCCTATATCACCGATGTCGGGATGACAGGCCCGTTCGATTCCGTCCTGGGACGCAAGCCCGAGCAGATAATAAGGCGGTTCATAACCGGCCTACCGACGAGATTCGAGATGGCCGATTCGGATATCCAACTCCAGGGAGCAGTCATAAACTGCGACGATAAGACCGGAAAAGCAGTTTCCATAAAAAGGATACAGGAGAAGCTTTCCTAAAAGGGTTTATGTCCCCGACCGCGCAGAGCAACGCAGGCAGGCTTGTCTATTCGGTAACCCAGATCACGAGGGAGATAAAGGTCGTCCTCGAGGACGCGTTCCCGCAGGTCTGGGTGGAGGGCGAAGTGTCGAATTTCAAGCTCCATTCATCCGGCCATATGTATTTCGCGCTTAAAGACCCGGAGTCGGTCCTGAATTGCGCGTTCTTCAGGGGTTCGAACCAGGGCATAAAATTCCAGATAAAAGACGGCCTGAAGATCCTGTGTTTCGGCAGGGTCGGTTTCTATAATAAGTCGGGCCAGACGCAGCTCTATGTGGAAAGGGTCGAGCCGAAAGGGGTCGGCGAACTCCAACTCGCGTTCGAACAGCTGAAGGAGAGGCTCCAGAAGGAAGGGCTTTTCGACGAGGCGCACAAAAGACCGGTCCCGATGCTCCCTTCGAAGATCGGCATAGTCACGTCGCCGACAGGCGCCGCGATACGGGACATATTGCACATATTGAAGCGCCGTTTTAACGATATAGAGGTCCTGATCTATCCGGTCAAAGTGCAGGGGGAAGGCGCGGCCGAAGATATCTCCGGGGCGATAAAAGAGATGAACCGCATTAAAGATATCGACGTCCTGATACTCGCCAGGGGCGGCGGCAGCCTCGAGGACCTGTGGGCCTTTAACGAAGAGGCGGTCGCGCGGGCGATATACGCCTCCGGCATACCTGTCATATCGGCAATCGGGCACGAGATAGATTATACGATAGCGGATTTTGTAGCGGACCTCCGCGCGCCTACGCCCTCGGCGGCGGCGGAACTTGTCATAGCCAATAAAGAGGACCTGTCCGGTAAACTCGATTCACTGATGAGGATCCTGCGTAAATATCCTATCGAGGCGATAGAAAGATACGGCCAGGAGATAGACGACTTGTGCAGGAGGATGGACAGCCATGCCGCCCACGCCATCGAGATGGGGACCGAGAAATTAAATTCCCTGATCGGGATGCTCGACGCGCTCTCCCCGCTGGCGATATTGAAACGCGGATACAGCATAACGCTGAGGATGCCGGAGGGTAGGTTATTAAGGGGCGTGAAAGGCGTCAAAGCCGGTGATATAATAGAGACTAAGCTGGCCGGGGGCCGGATGACCAGCGAAGTGAAAGAGATCTCAAAGGAGGAGACCAGATGACCGCCGAGATGAAATTTGAGGATGCCCTGAAAAAACTGGAGAAGGCCGTATCCGACCTCGAGTCCGGCGAGTTGTCGCTGGATGATTCGCTCAAGAAATACGAGGAGGGCGTGAAGCTGGCGCAGTTCTGCTCAAAGAAACTGGATACAGCGCGAAGGAAAGTAGAGATACTCGTCAAGACGAGCGGCGGAAAGCTGGAAACGAAGCCGTTCAATGAAAAGGCGCTCGAGGAATAACAGGGAGAACGCGATTGAAGATCACCGGATACCTTAAGGCTCGGCGAAAACTGATAGATGCGGCGCTGGATTCCTGCCTCCCGGCCGAGAACGAATATCCCAAAGAGATCCACAGGGCGATAAGGTACTCCGTCTTTAGCGGGGGCAAGAGGGTAAGGCCCATACTTACGCTGGCCTCTTGCGAGGCGTGCGGCGGGAACATAAAAGGGGCCATGGCCGCAGCCTGCGCCGTGGAGATGGTCCATACCTATTCGTTGATACACGACGACCTCCCGGCGATGGATGATGATGATTTCAGGAGGGGAAAACCCACCTGCCACAAAAAATTCGGCGAGGGGATCGCGGTGTTGGCCGGCGACGCGCTTTTGACTTATGCTTTTGAACTTTTGAGCGAGGGGAAGGATCCGGCAGTAAATAACCGGATAATAAAGACGCTGGCCGGGGCGGCAGGCTCCAACGGCATGATCGGCGGACAGGTCGTGGATATCCAGAACCAGTCCGACCCCGACCTGCCAACGCTTACCTACATTAATGCCCACAAGACCGGAGCCCTGATCGCGGCCTCCTGCATGATAGGCGCGATATCCGCCAAGGCGCCGAAGAAGAAACTTGACGCCCTCAAGAGATACGGCGAATATATCGGCTTTACGTTCCAAGTTGTAGATGATATATTAGATAAGGAAGGTTTTGCCCTGGCGCTGGGCGTCGACGGCGCGAAAAAAGAAGCGGCGCGGCTTATCGCGAAGGCCCGCAGGGAACTGGAGATCTTCGGAAGAAGGGCCAAGCCGTTAGGCGACCTGGCCGGATTCATTTTAAACCGCAAGAAATAAATTATGTTCAAAATCCTTAATTCCATAAATTCTCCGCAAGACCTCAAGGTCCTATCCAGGGAGGAGCGCGATCTCCTGGCTAAAGAGATCAGGGAGCTCCTGGTCGATACGGTCTCGAAGACCGGCGGCCACCTCGCCCCGAGCCTCGGCGCGGTAGAGATAGCGATCGCCCTCCACTATTGTTTAAATACACCATACGATAAGATAGTCTGGGACGTCGGCCATCAGGCCTATGCCCATAAGATACTTACCGGCAGGCGCGATAAATTCAAGACGATCCGCCAGCTGGGCGGGCTTAGCGGTTTTCCGAATATAAACGAAAGTGAATACGACGCCTTTACTGTCGGGCACGGTTCCACATCTATTTCGTCCGCGCTGGGATTGGCGAAGGCGCGGGATATATCGGGCGAGTCCTATAAGGTGGCGGCTGTCATAGGCGACGGTTCGCTGGTCGGCGGGATGGCGTTCGAGGCGCTAAACCATGCCGGGCACGCGAACACCAACTTGCTGATAATCTTAAACGACAACGAGATGTCCATCTCCCCGTCGGTCGGAGCGTTATCAAAATACCTTAACAAGATACTGATGAATCCGACATACAATAAGATCCACAAGGACCTCGAAGGGCTCGTCAAGAGGGTCCCCTGGTACGGCTTCAGGGCCTACCGGGCGGCTAAGAGGCTCGAAGAGAGCGTGAAGAGCCTGCTTATACCGGGAATGTTGTTCGAGGAGCTGGGATTGAGGTATATCGGCCCGATCGACGGGAACAACCTCGAGGAGCTGATAAAGACTATCGACAGCGCCTTAAGGCTGGATGGCCCGATATTGATACACGCTCTTACGAAAAAAGGGAAAGGGTATGTCCACGCGGAGAAACATCCCGAGAGATTCCATGGCACGGCGCCCTTTAATGTTGAAACGGGAGACCTGAGGGAAGCGGCGCCGGACTCAGCCGTCTCTTTCACCGAGGCTTTCTCCGACGCCATAATGGATATCGCGAAGGACAACCCGAAGGTGGCCGCTGTGACAGCCGCAATGTCGGACGGCACAGGGCTCGACGAATTCCAGAAGGCGTATCCCGACAGGTTTTTTGATGTCGGTATGGCCGAACAGCACGCGGTGACGTTCGCGGCCGGGCTGGCGAAGGGCGGGCTTATCCCGATCGTCGCCATATATTCCACCTTCCTCCAGAGGTCTTACGACCAGATAGTGCACGACGTATGCCTGCAGAATTTCCATGTGGTCCTTTGCCTCGACCGCGCGGGTATCGTCGGGGAGGACGGCCCGACGCACCATGGCCTTTTTGATATACCTTACCTCAGGCACATACCTAACATGACCATAATGGCGCCGAAAGACCAGTCCGAACTTAAGGCGATGCTCAAGTTCGCCGTGGACGAATGCAAGGGCCCTGTGGCGATAAGGTATCCCCGCGGAAAGGTCGTATCGCCTCCTGTCCTCGAAAAGACCTCGCCGGTCTCATACGGGAAGGCGGAGGTGATGTCGAAGGAGGGCGAGCTCGCGATACTTGCCGTCGGTTCCATGGTCTGGCCGGCCGCCGCCGCTGCGGGATTATTGTTTAATGAGGGGATAAAGAGTTCGCTGGTAAATATGAGGTTCATAAAGCCGCTCGACGAAGAATTGCTTAAGGACCTGGCATCGCGCACGAATATGTTCGTGGTCATCGAGGAGGGCGTCCTTGATGGCGGTTTCGGCAGCGCGGTGATGGAATTTTTTGAGCGCGAGAGGATCACCGGCGTATTCGTGAAGAGGATAGGGTTCCCCGGCAAGTTCATCGAACACGGGAAAAAAACGGAACTCCTCAAGAATTACGGATTAGACGCGCAAGGTATAGCGAACGAGATAAAAAAGGTATGCGCGAAGGGGAAGTGCGCTAGATAGATGGCAAAGATAACCATAAATAGGAATGCATGCAAAGGCTGCGAGCTCTGCTCGGTAAACTGCCCGGAGAAGCTCATCTTCATGGATGAATCGCTTAACGTCCGCGGCGTCCATCCCGCGAAATTCCGCGAGTCGGATAAGTGCAAGGGCTGCAAGATTTGCGCGATGATGTGTCCGGACATATGCATCGAGGTATTCAAATAAATGGCAAAAATAATGATGTGCGGAAACGAGGTCATAGGAGAAGCGGCCGTCCACGCCGGCTGCACTTTCTACTCCGGATACCCGATTACCCCGCAGAATGAATTGACGCAGTATATGGCCTCAAGGATGACCGAATCCGGAGGGACATTCATCCAGGCCGAGTCCGAGCTGGCCGCGATAAACATGGTCTTCGGCGCGGCCGCGGCAGGCGCCCGCGCGATGACATCAAGCTCGAGCCCCGGCATAAGCCTTAAACAGGAAGGGATATCGTATCTGGCCGCATGCCAGCTTCCCGCTGTCATCGTGAACATGATGCGCGGCGGCCCGGGATTGGGAAATATCGCCCCGTCGCAGGCGGATTATTTCCAGGCGACGCGCGGCGGAGGCCACGGCGATTACAGGACGATAGTCCTGGCGCCCTCAGCGGTGGAAGAGGCGTGGCACCTTACGCATCTCGCGTTCGACCTGGCCGACGAATACAGGAACCCCGTCCTGATCCTCGGCGACGGGATCCTCGGCCAGATGATGGAGCCTATAGAGGTCGTCAGGAAACACCTCCACGGCAAAATGGCAAACCACGATATGCGCCACAAGCCGTGGGCGTTGACCGGATGCAAGGGCAGGAAGCCCAACGTCATCCGTTCCTTATATTTGGGCGAAGGCGAACTCGAGGAGCTCAACAGGCTCCTCCAGATGAAATATAGCATGGTGAAATCCAAGGAAGTCCGTTTCGAGTCGCTCTATACGGAAGATTCGGACCTGGTGGTCGTCGCCTACGGCACGACGAGCAGGATAGTCCGTTCCGCGATATCGAAAGCAAGGCAGGAAAGGCTGCATGTAGGGATGCTCAGGCCGGTCACATTATGGCCTTTTCCGGAAGCCGAGCTGCAAAAACTGGCGAATAAAGCCAGGGCATTCCTTGTCGTCGAGATGAGCGCGGGCCAGATGGTAGATGACGTAAAGCTTTCCGTTCTCGGGAAAAAACCGATCCATTTTTACGGAAGGGCCGGCGGCGGCATCCCGACTGAGGCCGCTCTCCTGGATATAATAAGGGATATATTGAGGCCCAGATCAAGGAACAGGGTCCGCGTATGAAAAAAGTATTCGAGCGCCCAAGATCGTTGAGGAATGTGCCGACGCATTACTGCGCCGGTTGCGGCCACAGCCTCGCGCACAGGCTCATCTGCGAGGTCATCGACGAGTTGGGCATCCGCGAGGACACGATCGCCGTATGCCCGGTCGGATGCGCCGTCATAGCCTATGAATACTGGGATTTCGACTGCTCCGAAGCCGCGCACGGGAGGACGCCGTGCGTCGCTACCGGGATAAAGCGCGTCCACCCGGATAAGATAGTCTTCAGTTATCAGGGCGACGGGGACCTGGCGGCGATAGGCACCGCAGAGATAATCCACACCGCGAACCGCGGGGAAAATATCACGGTGATATTCATAAATAACGGCGTCTACGGCATGACAAACGGGCAGATGGCGCCGACGACGCTGATAGGGCAGAGGACATCTACGACGCCTCAGGGCCGGGATGTTTTGCGGGACGGCTATCCTCTCAAAATAACCGAACTGTTGGCCCAGCTTCCGGGATCGAGGTATGTCGAGCGGGTCTCGGTCGATACGCCGTCGAATGTGATCAAGGCGAAAGCCGCGATAAAGAAGGCGTTCAGGAACCAGATAGAGAAAAAAGGATTTTCCCTGGTTGAGGTTTTGTCGCCGTGCCCGACTTATTGGGGCCTTTCACCGAAAGACGCATGTTTGCGGATCTCCGGAGAGATGGTAAAGGATTTTCCGCTCGGCGTGATAAAGGACGCATAGCATAAAATGGCCCGTTCGCGCATGCTCAGGGTCATTTTAAGCCACTAAAAAGAATAAGAAAATGACAGAAGAGATAATTTTCGCGGGTTTCGGCGGGCAGGGAATAATGGTGATGGGCAAGGTCCTTGCCTGGGCCGCGATGCGCGAAGGGTTAAAGGTTACGTGGATGCCTTCTTACGGCGCAGAGGTGCGCGGCGGCACGGCGCATTCAATGGTGGTCATATCGGACGAAATGGTCCCTTCGCCGGTCGTGACGACCCCGACCGCGTGCGTCGTAATGAACAGGCCGTCTATGGACAGGTATGAGGATTCTCTAGCGAGATCGGGCACTTTGATAGTGAATTCCACGCTGATCGACAGGCAGGCGGCGAGGAAAGATATAGATGTCCTGGAGATACCGGTAACCAGGCTGGCCAAAGAGCTGGGCAATACGCGCTGCGCGAACATGATAGCGCTCGGCGCGCTGAACGCGAAATTGAAGATAGTATCGATGAGGGCATTGGTCGACGCTTTAAAGGAAGTGATTCCTCCGGACAAGCGCGGCCTTATTCCGATGAACGAAGAGGCGCTGAAAGAGGGCGCCAAATTGGTCTCAAGGCAATAGATGGTAAAGGTAAGGTTCGCCCCGTCTCCGACGGGTTTTCTCCACATAGGAAGCGCGCGAACCGCGCTCTTCAACTGGCTCTTCGCCAGGCACATGAAAGGCACTTTTGTCTTCAGGGTGGAGGACACCGACAGGGAGCGGTCGAAAGACGAATTCCTCCGGGAAATAGTATCTTCGCTCGAATGGATGGGCATGAATTGGGACGAGGGGCCGTTCTACCAGACCAAGCGTCTCGATGTCTACCGCGAATACGCCAAAAGGCTGCTTAAGGAGGGAAAGGCGTATGAGGCGGAGGGGACTCTCGGAGGCGAGAAGGCGGTTATACTCACAATGCCGAAGACGACGATGACGATGGACGATATCGTCCACGGGCCGGTATCGTTCGATATGAACCTGCAGAAAGACCTCGTTCTCATGAAGTCGGACGGATTTCCCGCCTATAATTTCGCGTGTGTCATCGACGATCACGACATGCAGATCACCCACGTGATACGCGGCGACGACCATATATCGAATACGCCGAAACAGCTGGCGGCCTATCAGGCTCTCGGTATCGAGCCGCCGAAATTCGCGCATATACCGCTAATATTGGGGACGGACCGTTCGCGGATGTCAAAACGCCACGGCGCGACTTCTATTTCGGAATACAAAGAGATGGGTTTCCTTCCCGACGCCCTCGTCAATTACATCTCCCTTTTAGGCTGGGCGCCGACAGGCGACCGCGAGGTGATGCCGATCGACGAGATAATAAAGGAATTTTCCCTTGAGAGGGTCGGGAAGACCGGCGCCGTATTCGATATAGACAAACTGATCTGGATGAACGGCGAATATATCAGGGCAAAAAAGACGGAAGACCTGGTCCCGTTCGTTGCGCCGAGGCTTAAAGAGAAAGGCGTAATAGGAGACAACTACGATAAGATGCGGCTCAAGGAGGCGGTGGAGCTTTTTCATCCCCGCGCGAAGACGATCGTAGAGCTCGCAGATTCCGCAGCGCCGTTTTTTACGGATGCGGTGGATTACGACGAAGCCGCGGTCGCTTCTGTCCTCGCGAAGGAAGGGGTAAAGGCAAAACTGGAGGCTGTTATCGCGAAATTCGGGCCGCTCAAGACGTTCGATCCTCAGACGCTCGAGGCCTGCGTCAGGGACCTTGCCTCGGAGTCGGGCGTTAAGGCGGCGGATCTCATACATCCGGTCCGCGTAGCCGTCACGGGCCGGAAGGTCGGCGCGAGCCTCTTTGAGACCCTTTCCCTTATCGGAAAAGAAAAGACGCTGGCGCGCCTTAAAGCGGGCCTCGCGAAGGCCTTATCGGTCATGATGGCAGCCGGATTTTTGATGACATGCCGGGACCTGCGGGCGGAGAAGATATACTACAAAGACGGGACCATAGTCACGGAGCAGGTGATCGGCCGCGATAAGAGATCGGTCTGGGTCAAAGACCCCTCGGGGGATATAGCCGTAAACCCGGATCGCATAGAAAAGATCCTGAATGATGACGGGTCGGTCTCCAGGTATGATTACGGGACGATACTGAGGAAGATAGAAGAGAAAGTGAGAGCCGGCGATTACAACGAGGCCGCGGACTTATGCGACCTTTTGGTGCAATCGTTCCCGAAGAGCAACGAGGTCCATTACCTTCGGGCGGTGCTTAACCAGAAGGCCGGAAGATTTTCCAAGACCGCCGAAGATTACAAATTCATAATCGACAGCAAGAATAGCGACGCCAAGGTCTTTAACAACCTCGGCGCGATATACGCCGCGGATAAAGACAACCGGCGCGCGATGGAGATGTTCAAGAAAGCCGCGGAGATGAACGGCGATATGCCCGAAGTCCATTATAACCTCGCCTTCCTGTTCCTGCAGGAGAAGGACTACGATAAAGCGATAGATGAATACAATAAAGTGATAGCCAAGGAACCCGATAACACCACGGCCTTGTATAATCTTGGCGTGGCCTGCGCGTTCAAGGGGGATTTTGCCGGGGCGAGGGACCGGTTCGAAAAAGTCATCGCGATAGACAAGGGCGACGAAAGCGCAAAGAAAGCGCTTAAGGCGCTTTTGAGAAAAAATAAGTAGTTTGATATTTCTCATAAATATGATAAAATTATAATATGAAAAGAGTTATGCGATATAAGAGGTCAGGGATAAGGGCGTTTACCCTAGTCGAGATATTGATCGTGCTGGCGGTAGTAGGAGTCCTTTTTGGCCTTATATTCGCTTTCTACAGGTCCGCCGTAGACAGGTCCAAGTATGTCGAGGCCGTCGCGACGGTTGATTCTATCAGCAAGGCCGAAGAGATAAACGACATGAATACCGGCGAGTATGTGGCGGCCGCCAACACGCAAGAGGTAAACGAGAAACTCGGGCTTGACATAGAGTCGAGGGAATATAACTATAAGGTTGTCGGCGTAACGAACGATAATTTCATCGTCCTGGCGGAAAAGATACTAGATGATATCAATAGCGGGGACCTTTCTTCGGATCAGGCCGTAATAGCCAGGAACAAGTCGGGCCCGATTCCTCCGGAATCGGTCGATACCCAAGGAGATGAAGCCCCTCCCGGAGAAAATAGTCCCCCCGGCGGTGATTCTCCCGGCGGAAGTCCGGGCGGCGGGGCCCCTTCGGGCGAAAACAGCCCGGTTAGCACCCCGGGCGGGGGCGGAAGCCCTAGCGGCGGCGGCGGGATACGGACGATAAGGCCGCGCCAAAGCACTCTTAGCTCCGACATATTGAATTTGCTGGACGGCACTATTTTCGGGCAGTGGGCGCTTGACCTTATCGCTAACAACAGCATAAAAGTAGTCTATGTCAATGTTGATGATTACGGCGCCACGGGCTCTTTGGCTTTTTGGGGAGGCATAGAAAGCGGATATTTAGTCGTAGGCAGGCATAATGTATTTGTTACAGGCAACACTATATTCATAAACGAGCACCTTTCCGCGCTCGGGTATCCCGATACTGCCATAGCTTCCATAATCACGCATGAGGCTACTCATGCCGATTACGACTATCATCCTCAGGCGTGGATAGACGCGACTAAACTCGCGCATCCGGAATTGACGGATAGCGACATCCATATAACCCAATATCCGGGTGATTCCATAGACCAGGAATATCAGGCCTTTAATAGTTCCACGAATACCTGGAGAGAGATAAGGGGAGCCGATAGAAATACCGAAATGGATGACTGGATCACGCTCCAGGATACGCCTCCTCCGCCTATAGGTATAGGACCGGAAGCGGCCATGAAGGCTGAGGTCAGGAACAGGTATCCGACCAATCCGCCGATACCGATAGGATCGGGCGGGTTGCCGGAATATTGATATTATCGGAGCAGACCATATGAAAAAATCGGCGGTAACGGTTTTTATTTTATTATTAGGAGCGGCCTATATGGTTACTTGTAGCGGTTGTTCCGGAGCGGGCAAATATAAAAAATATTCCAGCACAGACCCGGAGCTCAATTTGACGATGGATCATATCCCGGGCTGGGAACCCAGCGAGACGCGCGGCGCCCATAACAGCTATGCCGATGTCTATTTTGGCGAACCGTGGGATAAGGTGGGGGCGAAGACACGCAGGGCGTCCATTGAAGTCATTTCTTTCCAGGGCCCTAAGACCGGGACGCCGGATATCTCGGCCGTTGCCGAGGGGATCACCGCCGGTAATTTGAAATTTAACGACGGCAAACTGCTCGGAAAAGAGAAGATAAAGCTTCCTGCCGGAGAGGCGATGGACCTTTCTTTTTCCTTTAAGGCCCCGGACAGGCTTTACAGCACGGCCTCTAAACTGGTGCCCGTAAAAGAAAGGGTCGTGATCTTAAATAATGGCGGCAAGCTTTATACCGTCAAATACCAGAACAGGGAAGAGGCTTTTGACAAATACAGCAAGGATTTCGACCATATAGTCAGGTCGATAAGGTTTAAAGTGAAAAGGTAGCATTTTGCCGTCGGATTTCAACCGGTTCCCTCCCGAATATTAAAGATGAATGATAAAATAAACGTTCTTATACTTATAGCATGCTGTTTATTCTTGTATTTTATCGGAAGCGCCTCCATTAATCTTACCGATCCGGACGAGGTCTTCTACGCCGGTACGGCAAAAGAGATGCTCGCTAACAAGAGCCTCCTTACGCCGCTTATCTTCGGCAAGCCCCAATTCGAGAAACCTCCGTTATTTTACTGGATGCTGATGGGTTCATTCAAGGCCTTCGGCATCAATACATTCGCGGCGCGGCTTGTCCCTGCCCTGGTCGGGCTGTTAGGAGTCTTGGGGACTTATTTTTTCATGAGGAAGATATCCGGCGCCCAAGTCTCTTTTTACGCGGCCCTGTTCCTGTCGGCCGCGTTTTTGTATTTCGGGCTTTCAAAGACGGTGATCACCGATATCGCCTTTTCGGTCTTTACGGCATTCGCCCTTTACTCCTTTTACATCTGGTACAGGTCCAGGAAAGACCTTTATGTAGTCCTTTTTATGGTAACCCTCTCCTTGTCCGTATTGACAAAAGGTCCGCTCGCCGTAGTCCTTGTTTTCGCCGCCATAATACCTTTCCTCTTCTTGGTCAAGGGGGCGAGTGCGTTGCCGGCATTTTTGTTGAACAGGTACTGGCTCATATTCCTGGCGCTCGGATGCAGCTGGTTTATTTATGCCGTCGCAAAATACGGGAATGAGTTTGTCGGGGAATTTTTTGTGCGCGATAACTGGCACAGGATTATCTATGCCGAACACCGGAGTTCCGACAGATGGTATTTCTATCCGGCCGTCGTAATGGGGGGCATGGCCCCGTGGACAGCTTACCTGCTGTTCCTGGGAAAGGGTTTTAAGGAGCATAGGGACGAATACCTTTTCTTTATCTCATGGATCGTCTCGACCTTTTTGATATTAATCTGCGCGCATTCTAAATTAGCCAGTTATATACTTCCGCTCTTCCCCGCGCTCTGCTGCGCCCTTGCCATTTCCGTGAATTCCCTGTCCGGAAGGCCGAAGACGCTTATCGCCGCGGGAGCCGTTAATATCCTCTTTGGGGCGGCGGGCTTGATAGCGTTGCCGTTGATCGCGAAAGAATACCCGAGCCTGGCAAGGCCGCTTTTTTTGGGCCTTTTCCTGCTTTTCCTTTTCATGGCGGCAGGAGGGGTATCGCTGATAAAAGGCAGGATAAAACAGGCGGTATTTTTGAATATCGCGGCGCTCGCGGCTTTCCTGCTCGCGGGTGTCTCTTCGGTCCCGGCTAAACTTGAAACGGCTTTTAGCGATCACGGCCTTCCTGAAATCGTGAGGAAGCACGGGTATGAAGGAAAGCCGATAGTATGCAGCAAGATGTATGTGAGAGGGGTATATTTTTATACCGGAAACCCGGTCCTGGTATTGAATATGGGCGGGAAAAAGCCTTTTTGGAGCGATCATCCTCTGGATGTATTGAGCACTGAAGCTGAGGCGGTGACTTTTTTCAGGGATAAGGATAAAGTGCTGTGCGTCTTGACCGAAGAAGGCCTGGAGAAGATAAACGGGTTTTTCGGAAGCGGCAGGAGGAACGCGGTAATATCGAGTAATTTAGACAGGGTGGTCGTCCTAAGCGAAAAAATCCCCCCGTTAAAATAGGTTTTATTTCCGCCGGAAATCAGGTATAATTATCTTCCGGCAATATAAGATCCGAAGTTTCTGCCCCGTTGGGTAATGGTAGCCCACAAGATTCTGGATCTTGCTGTCTAGGTTCGAGTCCTAGCGGGGCAACCAAAAATAACAAAAGGAGACCGGCATGAGCAGGGCTTATTTGGCTGTTTTGGCAATTGCGGCGGCGGCAGTGTTCATCTTTACGCAATCATCCGTTAATGCGGCAGACAACTTACTTCTTAACCCGGGGTTTGAGTCGGGTACGGATATCACTGCGGACAACTGGAACGGCTGGGGCGGCGTCGAGCGCCTCAACGAATTCAAGCATGGCGGCGACTGGTGCCTGCATGACTGGGCCGCTGACGGTACCGATAACAGGGGTGCCTACCAGGATATCAACACGACCGCGGGGACAAAGTATGTTTTCACCGGTTATATAATGAGTCCCAACGAGTCGGGCATGCATAAAAGTCCCCTCGCCGGAGGCGAGGCGTTCCTGGAGATCGAGTGGTTTCAGGGTGACGCTAAATTGAGCAGCATAAAGAGCGAGAGCGTTACCGGAGCGACCGACTGGAAACAACTCTCGGTAAGCGGCCCGGCCCCTGACGGCGCAGATAAGGCGAGATTTGTAGTTAAGGTAACAAGCGCCGCCGGATCGAGCGGGGATATCTATTTTGACGACTTAGAGGTAACGCAAGCCCAGTAGTTGCAATTAAGTATGATTACAAATAAAAAACCCTTCATTTAAGAAGGGTTTTTTATTTTACGGAGAACTACAATTATTCCTTCCGCGCCTTGCGCGCCGAATCCGACCGCGTCATCTCGAACTTATCGAGATATCTTTCCTGGAACTTCTGCATATAGAGGAATATCCCGGGCGTGACGAAGAGGGTCACTATCTGGGAGAATATCAGTCCTCCTACGACGATCAACCCGAGAGGCTTTCTCGACGCGCCGTCAGCGCCATAGCCGAGCGCGATAGGCATCGCGCCCATGATGGCCGCGAGGCCGGTCATGAGTATGGGGCGGAACCTGACAAGGCAGGCGTTGTATATGGCGTCGAAATCATTCATATTGTTTTTTACGAGGTTCTCATTCGCAAAGTCGACCATCATGATGCCGTTCTTCGCGACGATGCCGAGGAGCATGAATATACCGACATATGCGTATAGCGAAAGTTCGGACCCGAATATGTACAACGTGACAAGGCCTCCGAATGTGGCGACGGGAAGGGTCGTAAGTATAGTGAAGGGGTGGACGTAGCTCTCGTAAAGGATGCCGAGTATGACGTATTTTATGAAGATTGCGACCAGTATGAGGAACCCGAGACTGGCGATAGCGGACTCAAATTGCGCGGCTTCTCCCTCGAACGCGCCGGTTATTCCGTCCGGCAGTACCTTCTTTGCGGCGTCTTCGAGCGACTTAGTCGCGTTCCCTATGGGGACCTGCGGGTCGAGGTTGAACGAGAGCGTGGCGGAGTTCAACTGGTTCAAATGCGGGACATTCTGCGGGCCCAACCCGATCTCCCATTTCGCGACCGAGCTTAACGGGACCAGTTTATTGGTAAAAGACGACCTGATATATATTTGCGAGAGGCTCTCCGGCCTCAATTGGAAATTTTTATCCAGCTCGACGATGACGTTATACTGGTCGACGTCAGTCTTATATGTAGTGACCTTTCCCTGTGCGAAAGCCAGCAAGAGGGCATTTTCTATATCCTGCGCCGTCAATCCCAGGGTAGAGGCGCGGTCGCGGAGTATCTTTATGTCCAGCTGGGGCAGGTTCAGCCTTATGTCGTTTTGAATGTCGAGGAAGCCGGGAAGTTTTTTCATTTCGTCCTGGAGCTTGAAGGATATTTTATAAAGCTCATCCCGGTCCGAGCCGGTCAGCGTGTACGAATATTTTTCTCCCTGCGCCGTCGCCTCTCCTCCCGCGCTTACCTTTATGGCGGGTATCGCCATCAAGAAGACCTGGCCGTCCGGCAGCGTGGCCATCTTTGTGCGCAATTCCCGGACGACATCAGGCATGGGCTTTCTCTTATTGCGTTCCTTGAGGACGGTATAGGCTATGCCGGTGCTCTGGTCGGCGCCCGGGTTAAGCCCGGTCACGGTGACGAACCTGTCCACATTGGGATCGTTTTGCAGGACGTTATTTATCTTGTCCTGGTATTGCCTCATCTGTTTGGTCGAGGTGCCGAGGGGCGTCATCATCATGGAGAAGATACTGCCGCTGTCACCTTCGGGGATAAATGTCTTCGGCAGGGCCTGGAAGAAGACGATGGTTCCCGCGAAGCATATTATCCAGGCGATGACGGTCGTCAGCGGCCGCTGCAGGGTCCATTTTAGCATGACGCCGTACCTGTCGATAATGCCTTTCATGAACGCGGTGATGGCCCTCTGGAGGCCGGTCTCTCCCACGCCCTTTGCTTTAAGCATGCGCGCGCACATCATAGGCGTGAGGGTAAGTGATATGATCCCCGAACAGAGGATCGCGACGACTACCGTAATGGCGAATTCGCGGAATATCCTTCCTACGACTCCGCCCATGAAGACGAGGGGGATGAATATTACCGACAATGATAACGTCATCGATATGATGGTAAATGTGATCTGCCGGGCGCTCTCTATCGCGGCCTCCATAGGCTTCTTGCCTTCTTCGATAAGGCGGACAGTATTCTCAAGCACGACGATGGCGTCATCAACGACAAAACCTATGCAAAGCGTAAGCCCCATCAGCGACATCTGGTCGAGGCTGAAGTTCAATGCGTACATGACGACGAAAGTCGCGATGACGGACAAAGGAAGCGTGATGCTCGGTATTATCGTGTCGGATATCCGGCCCAGGGAGAGGAAGATTATGGCTACGACGAGGAAGAGCGCTATAAGTATGGTCTGCTTCACATCGTCTACGGATTCGACTATCGAGACGGACTTGTCGTAAAATACCTCAAGCCTGGCAGAGCCGGGCAGTTCCACCTGGAGCATATCGATGGTTCCGCGGACCCGCTTGGAAAGTTCGACCGTGTTCGAGCCGGCGGAACGGGAGACCGCGATGACGACGGCCCCGGGCCTCATCTTCTGGCCGGGCCGCCCCAGCATGGGATTTACCACGTCGTTGTCCATACTGTCTATGCATTTCGCGACGTCCCTGAGCCTTACGGGACTGCTGTCGCGGTAAGCTACGATAAGTTCCTAGTAATCTTTTGCCTTGAAAAGCTGCCCGTGGGGTTCGATGGAGAATGCCCTTGTGGTGCCGTTCAGGCTGCCTGCCGGTATCAGCACGGTCCCGGAATACAATACCTGGGCTATGTCGTTGAGCCCTATGCCGAAAGCCGAAAGCTTGTTGGGGTCGACCTGTATCCTGACCGCGGTCTTAGCGCCCCAGACCTGGACCTGTGATACTCCGTCTATCATGCTTATCCTTTTTCCGACGGTCCTGTTGCCGAGGTCGTATAGCTGCCCCGAAGTCAGGGTATCGGATGTAAGCATCAAATAGAGTATCGGCGTATCCGAAGGGTTGACTTTTTGATATGACGGCGGCTCGGGCAGGTCGATAGGCAGGTTCCCCTGGGCGCGCGCGATGGCTGCCTGCACGTCAGGCGCGGCAAGATCGACGTTGCGGCTTAAGTCGAAGGTGAGTATTATCTGCGACTGGCCTTCAGTATTGTTCGATATGATGCTTGTAAGACCCTGTATCTCGGTAAACTCATTCTCGAGAGGGGAGGCGACTGCCGATGCCATAGTTTCCGGGCTCGCGCCGGGATACGCTACCGTGACCAATATGACAGGGAAGTCTATGACCGGAAGGTCGCTTATAGGCAGAGTGAAAAACGCGACGATACCGAATATCGTAACGACCACCATCATAAGAGTGGTCATTATCGGTTTTCTGATGAAGTTTTCGGTAAAGCTCATATTATTTTGCCTCGGCTACCGGCGTCCCCGGCCTTAGTCCCATCTGGCCTACCGTAACGACGGTTTCGCCGGCCTTTACGCCGTCCTCGATGATTATATGGTCGTCTTCCTTGCTGCCGACGATAACATTTCTCAGGTCCGCTTTCTTGTCAGGGGAGACGACGAAGATGTAATTTCCCTGCTGTCCGATCTGGACGGCCTCATACGGGACCACCACGGCATTTTTCTTTATCGCGAGATGCAGCCGGACCGTTACAAACTGCCCGGACCAAAGCTTCATACCATGATTCGGCACTATCGCGCGCAATAATACGGTCCCGGTCGTGTTATTGACCGCGTTGTCAAGGAAATGGAGTTCCCCTTCGTAGGAATCCCCTTCCTTTCCCGCCCTATCCTGCGTCACCCCGGATCCTTTTTCAAGCGTCAACACGACCTTTAATTTGCTTTCGGACATAGCTTTCCTTACGCTGCCGAGGTCGCGCTCGGGTATCGTAAAATCCACATAAAGCGGGTCTATAGTCTTGACGTTAACGAGCGTAGGCCCGTCATTTGCCGTCAGTATGTTGCCTTGGTCGACCTGGCGCTTTCCCGTTAAGCCGTCTATGGGAGAAACTATATAGCAGTAATTCAAATTGATCTTGGCGAGGTCTATATTCGCGTTGTCGCTCTTTACCGCGGCTTCGGACGAGGTCACGTCCGTCTGGAGCTTATCGAAATCCTGCTGGGATATAAGTTCTTTTGCGAGGAGCTTCCTATTCCTTTCGACCGTATCCTTATTGAGCTTAAGGTTGGCTAGGTCCTGTATCAGGGCCGCTTCGGCCCTTTCCAACTGGGCTTTATATTGGCTGGGATCGATCGTGAAAAGCAGGTCCCCGGTCTTGACCAGGTCGCCCTCATTGAAATTCACTTGCATTATCTGGCCCGTGACCTGCGATTTTATGTCCACGTCGTTGGGGGAATCGAGGTTCCCGAAAGATTCTATGAATACGACGACATCTTTCTTTTCAGCCAGCGCCGTTTCCACATTGCGGGGAGGGATCGCCGCCTTGGCCGGCTTCTTTATGAGTTTCGAGATAAAGAAGACCGCCAGAAAGATTATAAGCAGTACTACCGCTAATTTCAGCAGACCGAATAACCTGTCACTTGTCTTGTTCATTTGTTATATCTCCCGCATAAAGTGAACCCGTCGCATGGGCCAAGTCGGCCAGCGATACGAATAGGTCCTTTTTTGTCTG
>JBAZFB010000010.1:0-8925 GCA_041653595.1 Candidatus Omnitrophota bacterium
ATCTCGCAAGCGTGACGACCTCGTCTTCGATTTTCATATTTATACCGACCTCGCCTATTGAAGACTGGTCCATGCTTGTAAGCACCGTGACTCCCAGGAGTTTCGGCCTCTTCTCCGATTCCCGCGCCGCCTCTACGGCCCTCATCATCATCTCCGAGCCGCCGAGCGCGTGGATATTCATCATGAACACGCCTAACTTCGCGGCCGACCTTACCGCATGGGCGACAGTATTGGGGATGTCGTGGAATTTAAGGTCGAGGAATACCTTGGCGCCGCTGTCGTGCACGAGCGCGACCGCATCCGGGCCGCATAAAGTGAACAGGCCCATGCCGACCTTGAAGATCCGCACGTCCGGGCTCAATTTTTTTACCATCTCTTTCGCCTCGGCGAGTGATCTCAAGTCGAGCGCCACGATAAGTTTTTCGGAAGCTTTTATGTCTTGAGGCATCCGGTGAGTTCCTTTATATTTTTTATCTTCCCTTGCCGCATATATTTTTCCATTCCGCTGATGATATCGGCGGCGGCCTTCGGATTTACGAAATTCGCGGTCCCGACCTGGACAGCGGAAGCGCCGGCTATTATAAATTCAACCGCGTCCTCATAATTCATTATGCCGCCGATGCCGATGACCGGTATCTTCACCTTTTTAGCCGTCTCCCAGACCATGCGCAAGGCGACCGGCTTTATCGCCGGACCGCTTAAGCCTCCTATTATATTGCCCAGGACCGGCCTCTTCGTATCTATATCTATCGCCATCCCCGTAAATGTATTTACCAGCGAAACCGCATCCGCGCCCGCATTCTCGGCGGCCATCGCTATCTCGGTTATGTCTTTTACGTTGGGAGAGAGCTTTACAATGACCGGTTTTCTTGAGGCCCTCCTTACCGCCCCGACCACGGCTGCCGTCGAACCGGGCTCCCGCGCGAATTCAAGCCCGCCCTTAACGTTGGGGCACGATATATTTATCTCTATGGCGTCGACCCTTTTTATTTTATCGAGCTTCCCGGCGATCGCCGCATAATCTTCCACCCTGTGCGCGGCTATTGAGACGATGACCGCTGTCTTGACCTTGTTCAGGAACGGCAGCTTATCTTTAATAAAGGCGTCTATGCCGTAATTTTGGAGCCCGATGGAATTGAGCATGCCTGACGGCGTCTCGACGACGCGAGGAGGGACGTTACCCTCCCTAGGTTCCAGGGTCACCGATTTGGTCACGATAGCCCCAAGCTTGTTCAGGTCTACGAGTTTCCCGTATTCCTCACCTGACCCGAATGTCCCGGACGCGACAAGCACCGGATTCTTAAATTCGAGCCCGGCTATCTTAACCTTAAGGTTCGGCTTTACCATATTACCTCTTTAGCGTTAAAGACCGGGCCGTCTTTACAGACCAGTTTATACCCCGATCTTGTTTTTATCGCGCACCCCAGGCACGCGCCCACCCCGCAGGCAATATTCTCCTCCAAAGAGACGTAACATTCAAGCCCGCGTTTTTCCGCGATGCGCCCGGCCGCTTTCAGCATACCCCCGGGGCCGCAGGCAAATATGACCGGCCGGAACCCCTTTTTTACCGGCAGGAATCTGTTTAAAATGTCTGTCACGAAACACTTTTCTCCGCAGCTTCCGTCATCGGTGGCAACTATCGTCTCGATGCCGATCTTCCTGAAGTGGTCTTCGCAAAGAAGGGCATTTTTATTCCTGGCGCCTAATATCGCATAAGTTTTGGCGCTTTTTATCTTAGCGAGCGCGTCTGCCAGCGAGGCGAGCGGTGCTACTCCTATTCCGCCGGCGAGTATTATGAAATTTTTCCTGCCCTTCGTGACAGTAAAACCGTTCCCCAGCGGCCCCAGGACATCTATCTTGGCGCCCGGCTTTAGCCCTGAGAGGAACCGAGTGCCCTTCCCTTTTATTTCATATAATATCTCGAAACCCGAAGCCTTTATCCTGTGGAAACCGAACGGCCTCCTCAACAGCGGCGTGTCAGTGTCGCCGCACCTTATCGTCAGGAACTGGCCCGGCTTCGCTTTTTTCGCAATGGACGGGCACTTTACCGCCATCAGGCAATAGCCGGGTTTTAACCTCTTGTTCGATACGACCTTTCCTGAGACCTGTATCATATGGCTGCGTGCCATTCCTTTAATGGCCTTACCCCTATAGAATGCTTCTTGATCGCCTCTATCCCCTTGGTCGCGGCATCCGCTCCCGGCATCGTCGTGACGCACGGTAGACCCAGCGAGACCGCCAGCGACCTTATCTTTATCTCATCCTCTCTCGGCTTCTTCCCGGAAGGCGTGTTTATGATCAACTTTATTTTCCCTTCCCTCATCTGGTCGAGTATGTTAGGGCTCCCCTCGCTTATCCTGTGGATCCGGGTAGCCGCGATGCCGGCTTCTTTGAGCGTCGCCGCCGTACCCGCGGTAGCGATCATATCGAATCCCAGCTTGCTCAATTTCTTGGCTATCGGGACTATCTTCGCCTTATGGGCGTCCTGGACGCTCACGAAGACCGTGCCTTCTGTCGGCAGCGCGCTGTTAGCCGCCATCTGCGATTTCGCGAACGCCCTGCCGAAATCCACGTCAATGCCCATGACCTCGCCTGTCGACCTCATCTCAGGGCCGAGTATTATGTCTATCCCCGGGAACTTGACGAACGGGAAGACGGATTCTTTCACCGATATCTGCGGCGGGGTGATCTCTTTGGTGAAACCGAGGTCTTTTAATTTCTTCCCCGCCATGACTTTCGCCGCGAGTTTTGCGAGGGGCACCCCTATCGCCTTGCTGACGAAAGGTATCGTCCTCGAGGCCCGGGGATTCACCTCTAATATATAAACGACCCCCTTCTGCACGGCATATTGGACGTTCATAAGGCCGACGACGTTCAGGTCTTTCGCCATGGAGAACGTCGCCTGCCTTATCTCATCAATGACTTTCTTGTTCAGCGTATGCGGAGGAAGGACCATCGCGGCGTCGCCGGAATGGACCCCGGCCTCCTCTATGTGCTCCATTATCCCGCCTATCACGAATGTCTCTCCGTCGCCTATCATGTCGACGTCGACCTCGATCGCGTCCTCGAGGAACTTGTCTATCAGCACCGGAAATTCCGGAGAGGCCTTTACCGCATGCGTCATATAATACTCGAGCGACTCGTCGTCATAGACTATTTCCATCGCCCGCCCTCCCAGGACATAGGAAGGCCTGACCATGACCGGGTAGCCTATCTTCTTCGCGGCCTCTATCGCGCCTTTGACATCGACGGCGGTCCCGTTTACCGGCTGCCTCAATCCCAGTTTCTCGACGAGGAGTTTGAATTTCTCCCTGTCCTCAGCTATATCTATCGCCTCCGGCGTCGTCCCAATTATTTTGAGGCCGGCCTTCTTTAACGCTACCGCCAGGTTCAGCGGGGTCTGGCCTCCGAATTGGACTATCGCGCCGTCCGGCTTCTCTTTATCGGCTATGTTAAGGACGTCCTCGATGGTGAGCGGCTCAAAATATAGTTTGTCCGAGGTGTCGTAATCCGTCGAGACGGTCTCGGGATTGGAGTTTACCATTATCGTCTCGTAGCCTATCTCCTTGAGCGCGAAAGCGGCATGGACGCAGCAATAATCGAACTCGATGCCCTGGCCTATCCTGTTCGGGCCGCCCCCGAGTATCATTATCTTTTTTTTCGCGGAGGACCTCGTCTCGTCCTCTTCTTCGTATGTCGAGTAGAAATATGGAGTATACGCCTCGAATTCCGCGGCGCAGGTATCGACCAGCTTGTAGACAGCGCTTACTCCCTCTTTTATCCTCGGCGCCCTTACTCCCATCTCGTCCGAGCCGCGCAGGTATGAGATCTGTTTGTCCGAGAACCCGGACTGTTTAGCCTTCAGGAGAACTTCGCCTGTCATCTCGGAGCTTTTTATCTGGTCCTCGACCTCTATTATTTCCTTTATATTCTGGAGGAACCACGGGTCTATCTTCGTAAGCCCGTATATTTTTTCTATCGTAAACCCTTCTTTCAAAGCGTACCTGATGTAAAATAACCTGTCCTGGTTTGGCGTTTTTAATTTCTCTATTATCTCCTGCTTGAAATTGGGGCCCTTTGATCTCGCCTCGTACTCATCCTTCGGGTCCGCGCCGAGGCCGAACCTGCCTATCTCCAGCGACCTGATCCCTTTCTGCAGCGCCTCTTTGAATGTCCTGCCTATCGCCATCGTCTCGCCGACAGATTTCATCTGTATGGTAAGCCTCTGGTCGGCCTTCGGGAACTTTTCGAAAGCCCACCGCGGTATCTTCACGACGCAATAATCTATCGCCGGCTCGAATGAGGCCGGTGTCTCCTTGGTTATATCGTTTGGTATCTCGTCGAGGGTATAGCCGACCGCGAGTTTCGCCGCGATCTTCGCTATCGGAAAACCCGTCGCCTTGGAGGCGAGGGCCGACGACCTCGATACCCTCGGGTTCATCTCTATGATCACCTGCCTGCCGGTATCAGGGTTGACGCCGAACTGGATGTTCGAACCGCCGGTCTCGACGCCGATCTCGCGTATGACCTTTATCGCGGAATCCCTCATTATCTGGTATTCCCTGTCGGTCAGCGTCTGGGCAGGCGCGACTGTTATGGAATCGCCGGTGTGTATCCCCATCGGGTCGAAGTTCTCGATCGAGCATATTATGACTACGTTGTCCTTGAGGTCGCGCATGACCTCCAGCTCGTACTCCTTCCATCCGGCGATGGACTCCTCTATGAGGATCTCGCCTATCATGCTTAAAGAGAGGCCCCTCTGCGCGATCTCCTCGAATTCTTTCCAATCCGCAGCGGTCCCGCCGCCTGTTCCGCCTAATGTGAAAGAAGGCCTTATAACGAGCGGGAAACCTATCTCTACTGCGATCTTTTTCGCCTGGTCCATATTGTAGGCGAGGTCGCTCTTCGGCATGTCGAGCCCTATCTTCGACATCGCTTCCTTAAAGAGCTTCCTGTCTTCGGCCTTTTTTATCGCCCCGGCCTTAGCGCCGATCATCTCCACCCCGAACTTCTCCAAGACACCGGTCTCGTGCAGCTGTATGGCGCAGTTCAGGCCGGTCTGCCCGCCCAGCGTAGGCAATAAGGCATCGGGCCTCTCTTTCTCTATTATCTTCGCTATCATCTCCGGGGTTATCGGTTCGATATAAGTGACATCCGCGGTCTCCGGGTCGGTCATGATCGTGGCCGGGTTGGAGTTGACGAGTATGATCTTGAACCCTTCTTCGCGGAGCGCTTTGCACGCCTGGGTCCCGGAATAATCGAATTCGCAGGCCTGGCCTATCACTATCGGGCCTGAGCCTATTATCAATATCTTATTTATGTCTGTCCTCTTAGGCATCTTTCCTTTCGCTCATCATGGCTGCGAATTTATCGAATAAATATTCGGCGTCATGCGGGCCCGGGCACGCTTCGGGATGATACTGGACGGAAAATACCGGCAGCTTCCTGTGCTCCATGCCTTCTGCCGTCTTATCGTAGAGATTTATATGCGTCAGGACCATATCTTTATCCGGGATGGAATCCATGTCGACCGCGAACCCGTGGTTCTGCGACGTGATGTCGACCTTTCTCGTCCTCAGGTCCATGACCGGATGATTGCCTCCGTGGTGTCCGAACTTAAGCTTATACGTCTTGCCGCCGAACGCGAGGCCCAGTATCTGGTGGCCGAGGCATATGCCGAATATCGGGAGTTTGCCGATCAGCTTTCTTACGGCTTCGATATGATACGGCACTCCCTCGGGATCACCCGGGCCGTTCGAGAGGAACAACCCGTCCGGCTTCAGCGCGAGCACATCCTCGGCCGTGGCCGAGGCCGGCAGGACCTTGATTTTGCAGCCTATCCTGCTCAAATTCCTGTATATGTTCAATTTCGTCCCGCAATCTATCGCGACGACGGTGAACCGCGTCTTCGCGGCGCCTTCATCCTCCAAATCGAAGGGTTTCTTGCACGTGACTTCCTTGACGAGATCTCTCCCTAACAGGCCCGGAGAGGCTTTGACTTTATCGAGCAGCTTCTTCTCGTCCGGCTCCACGGTCGATATGGCGCATTTCATCGCGCCCTTGGTCCTTAATCTCCTCGTGATAGCCCTGGTGTCGACGCCCTGTATGCCGGTTATCTTATATTTTTTCATATAATCATCCAGCGTCGTTTTCTTCCGGTAATTCGAGGCGATGCCGCTCAGTTCCTTCACCACGAACCCTTCGGCCCACGGCTTGCAGGATTCGGCATCTTCGTCGTTTACGCCGTAGTTGCCTATCAGAGGATAGGTCATCGTCACTATCTGACCCTTATAGGAAGGGTCGGTCAGTATCTCTTGATAGCCGGTCATTGAGGTATTAAACACCAGCTCGCCGAACGACTCGCCCTCTGCGCCGAACGACTCGCCTTTATATGTGCTTCCGTCTTCCAATACAAGGTACGCTTTCATTCTCCGCTTTCTTTTAGTTCCTCAAAATAAAGTAAGCTGCTTCTCTCCTGTTTCTTCTTTGTCGAATATCTTTATCTTCCCGTACTCCCCGTCGTAGCCTGCGAGGATTTCCACTTTCCCGCCCCTGACCCTTATCACACCTTCCGCTATCTTCTCCGGCAGCTGCGCCCTCAGGTCGCTTTCGCCCATCTTAAGCAGGATGTTGAATTCACTGCCGCATTTATTCACAAGTGACATATATTCGCGTTCGACCGCCACTGATTGTTCCCCTACTCCTCGCGCGTCGGATATTATCTGCGCAAGCGGTATCATGCTCTTGAACGGGATGGCGCCTTCCGGCACGAATCCCTCCGGCCTGTCAGCGAGCTCTTCGACGCGGTGCATCACTCCGACGGTTATCTTCTTGCCGCAGACCGGACAGAGGTTCCGATTCTTTATCGCCTCTTTCGGGGAGACCCTGGAATCGCAGTTCCGGTGCCCGTCATAATGGTACTTTCCTTCCTGCGGATAGAATTCCACGGTATATAAAAATTTCTTTTTGTCTTTGGCCTTTAGCGCTCCGATTATCTCCCTGTAATCGAGCCCGCAATCGAAGACGTTCGCTTCCCTGCCTATCTTTTGGGGCGAATGTGAATCAGAATTTGAGATCAGCGAATACCTGTCGAGGCTGCTCAGGCGCCAGTTCATCGCCGGGTCCGACGACAGGCCGGTCTCGAGGCAATATATGTTATTCGCCTCATCTTTAAAGCATTCCTCGACGCTGTTGAAACCGGAATTCGACCCGAATATCGAGAAGTGCGGGGTCCACGCGTGAGCCGGCACGATGAAGCAATCCGGCGACACGTCCAGGCACGCCCTGACGAGGTCCCTCGCGCTCATGTTCAGTATCGGGCGCCCGTCTGAGAAGAGGTCCCCGTATTCCCCCAGTTTTGCGTTCAATCTTTCCGCCGTCCCCATATCTGGGACGAAGATCACGTTATGTATCCTTTTCGATTTCCCCTCGACGTAGAAATTATTGAATACCTCTACCGTCAGTATGAAATTCACGCCGCCGTGTTCGTAGAGCCCGCCCCCCGCTTCTTTCAGTTCGCTCTTCAGTTCGGATAACCAGAGCGGGTGGGTGAAATCTCCCGTGCCGAGGAGGGATATCCCCTTGATCTTCGCCCAGCGGGAGAGCTCTTTGACGTTCATCGATCCCGATGTCGCGCGGCTGTATCTCGAATGGATATGGAAATCAGCTGCAAATTCCATTAAAAAATAGGCTCTAGCTCCTCCGTCCCTTTGTCTACGGCCTTACCGATAAGCGACCTTTGGTAATTGACATAGCCGAGGTTCTCTTTCGCCTTTTTCCCGTAGTAACTGTCCGGGTATTTCTTTACCAGGAGGTCGTAATAATATTGGGCATTGTCCCAATCCTTGAGCTGGTACGCGATGTCGCCGGCGTGGAGCCAATCGCTCGCTTCCAGCTTTTCTTTTCCTTTCAAATACGGCTCCGGGGTGGCGCACCCCGCGACGAAGACCAGGGTCATCGCAAAAGCGAAGACTATCATAATTCCGCGGCCCATAATACCCTCCTTTTTAATCGAATTTCCCGTTTTCGTATTTTATCTTTCCGCCGACTATAGTAACGAGAACCGTCCCGCCCATCTTCCTGCCTGCCAGCGGCGTGTTCTTCGATTTAGATTCTATGTGTTTCTCCTCGACGATCCATTCCGCGGCAGGGTCGAAGACCGTGACGTCAGCGTCGCTTCCAACGGCGAGCGAACCTTTCCCCTTGAGGCCTAATATCGCCGAGGGATTTGCCGACATCTTGCTTACGAGGCCGCTCCAGTCGAGGGTTTTGTTTTTCACCAATTCCGTATTAGCGAGCGATAAGGCGAATTCCAGGCCTATCATCCCGTTCGCGGCAAAATCGAATTCAACGTCTTTTTCTTCGACGGAATGCGGCGCGTGGTCGGTAGCGATCGCATCTATCGTCCCATCGGATAACCCTTTCTTGATCGCCGCCAGGTCTTCCTTCGTCCTCAACGGAGGATTAACCTTCGCCTTCGTATTAAAACCCAGCACCGCCTCTTCGGTAAGCGTGAAGTAGTGCGGGCAGGTCTCGCATGTCACTTTTATCCCTCTTTTTTTCGCTTCCCTTACCGCCTCGACGCTCTCTTTTGCGGATACGTGGGCGATGTGCAGCTTCGCGCCGGTAAGCCCGGCCAGCTCTATATCCCTCATCACCATGACTACTTCCGACGCGCGCGGTATCCCTTTCAGCCCGAGTTTCGTCGAGATGAATCCCTCGTTCATTACGCCGTTTTTCGACAGGTTCGCGTCTTCGCAGTGCGATATCACCGGCAGGCCGAACATCTTCGCGTATTCGAGCGCCCGCCTCAATATCTCAGCGTTCATCACCGGATTTCCGTCGTCTGACAGGGCCTTCGCCCCGGCCTCGGCTATCTGGCCTATCTCGGTAAGTTCTTTGCCTTCGAGGCCTTTCGTCACCGCG
>JBAZFB010000010.1:8935-53445 GCA_041653595.1 Candidatus Omnitrophota bacterium
GCTGCGGGATAGATGTTAATGAGCCCCGTCTTCGAGGCCTCGGAGAGGATATATTCCACGACGCCCTTATTGTCTATGACGGGGTTTGTGTTCGCCATACACAGGACCGAAGTAAATCCTCCCTTGAGCGCAGCCCTTGAGCCGGTGACAAACGTCTCCTCGTCTTCCCTGCCCGGCTGCCTCAGGTGGACATGCATATCTATAAGCCCGGGGAATACCAGTTTCCCTTTGCAATCAATGGACTTGGCGCCGTTCGACTTGATATTCTTCCCTACCTGCGCTATCTTATTGCCCTTTATAAGGACGTCGACTTCCGAGTTGAGATCGTTCGCCGGATCGACCACATGTCCGCCCTTCAGGATGATATCCATGTCATTCGATCCTCTCTTTTACGCCTGACACCAGGTACAGGACCGCCATCCTCACCGCGATGCCGTTCGTCACCTGCTCGAGGATCACGGAATAGGGCCCGTCAGCCACCTCAGGGGTGATCTCGACGCCGCGGTTGATAGGCCCGGGGTGCATTATAAGGACGTCTTTCTTCGCGTATCTCAACTTCTCAGCGTCAAGCCCGAACTTCATGGCGTATTCCCTTATGGACGGGAAAAGGCTCTGCCCCTGGCGCTCGAGTTGTATCCGCAGCATATTTATGACATCCGCGCCCTCGATCGCTTCTTTAATATCATATGTCACTTTCACGCCGAGCTTTTCTATCTCCGGCGGCATAAGCGTCGCCGGCCCGCAGACCGTGACCTTCGCGCCGAGTTTGGTCAGTCCCCAGATATTCGACCGCGCCACCCTCGAGTGGGCGATGTCTCCTATTATCGATACGTTCAGCCCGGCGACTTTCTTCTTGTGTTCCTTTATCGTGAATATATCGAGCAGGCCCTGGGTCGGATGCTCGTGCGAGCCGTCGCCCGCGTTTATTATCGACGGCGAGACCGACTCTGCCAGGAGTTGCGGCGCCCCGGAGGCCGAATGCCGCATTATTATGATATTTACCTTCATCGCCTCTATGTTCCTGGCCGTATCCTTTAATGTCTCCCCTTTGGTCAGGCTCGAGGCGCTCGTCTGGATATTGACTATATCGGCGCTCATGCGTTTCGCGGCGAGCTCAAATGAGGTGCGCGTCCTGGTCGACGGCTCGAAGAAGAAGAGGACTACGGTCTGGCCGCGGAGCGTCGGGACTTTCTTTATCGGCCTCTGCGATATCTCCTTGAACGAGTCGGCGGTCTCGAGTATGAGCCCTATCTCATCCGCCGAGAGGCTCTCAAGGCCCAGAAGGTCTTTTTTCGTCCACTTGACGGCCATATCTATTCCTCCATTTCGGCGACCACTACACCGTCTTCGCCGTCTGCTTCTTTTATCTTGACCTGTACCGTCTCTTTCTGCGATGTAGGTATGTTCTTCCCCGCGTAATCAGCCCTTATCGGCAGCTCGCGATGGCCCCTGTCTACCAGCACGGCCAGCTGTATGCTCTTCGGCCTGCCGAAATCTATCAGGGCGTCGAGCGCGCATCTTATCGTCCTGCCGGTATAGAGGACGTCATCCACCAGGATTATGACCTTATCATGTATATCGAAATCTATCTCGGTCTTATGGACAACAGGCTGTTCCGCGACGTCGGTAAGATCATCCCTGTAAAGGGTTATGTCCAGGGCACCTACCGGGATCTCCCGGTTGACTATGGCTCCCATCTTCCGGGCAAGCCGGTCGGCAAGCAAGGCGCCCCTTGTCCTTATCCCCACTATCGCGAGCCCTTCGACAGATTTGTTATTCTCGGTTATCTCATGGGCGATACGCACCAGGGCGTTCTCGATCTGTCCGGCATCCATCACTTTTGCCTTCTCGCGAAGTTTCATAACCCCCTCCGGGCGACAAAGTGCCAGTCTTTACGAATTTTGGCAACGAAGTGCCAGTCTTCGCAAATTTTGGCAATAAAAAGGCCTGTTCCCGGCTCTTTGCCGAAAACAGGCATAATATGCTTTTTCGTATAATTACAGCTCATCTTCCTCTCCTTTTCCGGCCTCACTGGGCCAGATTAAAAGGTTACTAAACGTAAAATATAGCATGCGGCTGCCTTATTGTCAAGGGCTAATTTCAGGAGGATACCTACGGAGAATACCCGAGCGAATCGGTCGGTATCGAATTGAAGAGCTTGGAGACGACCTCGAACCCGGGTTTGGGTTTCCTGTCCCACGTCAGGATGCCCCAGTATTCTTCGATATTCGGGTCCTGGACAGAGGGATTGCCGCCCTTCCACCACTCGTCTGTCCATTCAAATATTACTATGCCGGCCAAGTCGCTGCCGATGGCCTCCATCTGTGTTTTCAGGGCTTTGTCCTGGGTCTCTTTCTTGACGAAAGTGCTGTATCCGGTCTCGGTTATGAAAATAGGCTTATTGTATTTCTTGGATATCGCTTTCATCTCTTTAACGACATCTAGCGCGTTTTCCTTCCCGCGCCAATTGAAGCCGTGCCCTCCGATATAGGCGTTGCAGCCGATAACGTCCAGGAAATCAAACCCAAGGTCGAACCCCTTTACTTTGAGAATGTTGGCCGCCGTCACCGGGCGGCTCTTGTCCGCGGCCTTTACCGCGAGATATATCTCTTTCATGAAATTATTTACCTTGTCGAACCCGTAGCGCGGCACCGGATTGCCCGGTTCGTCATAACAGAACGGCGCGTCGTTCCATATGCTCCACATGAGGATACAGCGCCTGTTCCTGTGTTTTTTCACGACGTCCAAGGCCATTCTTTTGAGGGCTTTCAGCTCGACGTCGGACGCATAATCGGTGTAGGCGGAAGGATAGATGACCTGCTCTATTATTTTGAGATCGTATTTCTCGGCCAGGTCGAGCAGCGCGTCGGGAAGCGGCTCGTATGTCCTTATCGTATTTATCCCGGCCTCCTTCATCATCCTGAAATCGTTCTCGAAGACCGAGAGTGGTATTTTAGAGAAACACCCGTCGACCCCGGGCGGGAGCCCAGGGGCGCTTATCCCGTAGGCCACACCCTTTATGAAAAATAGCGAGCCGTCGGCGTATACCCTGTTATCCTTGATGACCACGCCCCGCTCCGGTATCCTTCTTGGTATCAGGACCTCTGGCCCTCCCGGCTCCTTCTTTACGATCACTTTCTCGACTTTTTCTCTTTCGGCCGCCCGCTGCCTTTCCAGCTCTTTCTGCTTCTCTACCTCTTTGGCGCGCTGTTCGAGGCGGATGCGCTCTCGCGCGAGTTCCGCGATCTCCTCTTCGGAGGGCGTCTCCATGGAGGCGATCAGCGGACGCTTAAGCGTGATGACACCTGTGGGGACTTCCACCCTGACCGAATCGGCAGTCTCGAGGATGACTTTCCCGACGACCACGCCGCCGGCGGCAAGGGTGACCTTTACCGGCTTCGATGCCTTTATCTCCTCCAGGACCTTGAGCTGGCCTTCGAGCGCTTTTTTACCGTCAGCTACCCTGGAGAGCTCCTTGTTCAGCTCCTCGGATTTGTTTTTCGCCGAGGCCAGTTCGGCTTCAAGCTTGGCTATCTCTTCCGGCTTTGCCTGGGCTTCTGCTTTCGCCGCTTCAAGCTTCTTCTCCAGGTCGATCCTGCTCTGCTCGAATCCTTTAAGTTTCGTCTCGAGTTCGTCCCGGCTGGTCCTTAATTCTTCAAGCGATGAGGCTAATTTTGAGCGTTCGGCCTCTATGATCGCTATCTTCTTCTCCGCTTCCTTCCGCAGCGCTTCTTTCTTTACGACCTCGACCCTGGTCACCGCGACTGCCACGGCCAGGATGACTATCGCCGCCGCGACCAGGACCGGCTTGAATTGCAGCAGCCTGGCGTGGTTTACTATGCCTTTTCTTTCTTTATCGGAGATCTGCTCATAGTAAATACCGATAAGGTACTTATTGGGCCGGCCTTCCGATATCTTCTTTAACCATGCCGCCTCTGCTACCGCGGCGATCGGCTTGGCCGAGAACGGCATATTGATCTGCAGGCGGAGTTTTGCGGATTTATTCTTTAACTTTTCGGCGAGGTCGTCTTTGAGGTTGTTGACCTCGAGGCACATGCCGCCTTCGCTGACGTCCCTCGTGAAGGCCTGGTGGAATTCGGAGTATACCTCTTTGTCGTCGAGGCTGACTATCTCTAACTCGACGGGAAAGACCGTGCTAAGTCTTATATATCTTCTGCGCTCGATGCCGCTTCTGTCTTGCGGTGTTTGCATATTCCTCTTTCCGATCGTTTGACGAATTCGACCATGTGAGCGGCTTCAGGCGTCAATTCCCCGAGCTTAGATATCTCGGATAAGGCCTGTGATACATTAAGACCGGAACGATAAAGCAACCTGTATATATTCTTGATCTGCGCCTTTGCGCCTTCGGCTACCGATGAGCGTTTCAGGCCTACGATATTTAATGAGCACGCCTCGGAATCGCCTTCGATAAGCGTATAAGGCACGACATCCTTGTTCACGCGCGCGAGCCCGCCTATCATCGCGAGCGTCCCTATCCTGACGAACTGGTGCAAAGTGACGTTCCCGGAGATAAAAGCCGCGTCCTCGACATCCGCGTGCCCGGCGACGAGCGCGCCGTTGCATAATACTATATTATTGCCTATGCGGCAGTCATGCGCGACGTGCGAGAACCCCATGAAAAAATTATCGTTCCCGATGACCGTCGCCGAACCTTCCTCCAGGCCGCGGTGTATGCTCGTGTATTCCCTGAAGATGTTCCTGTCGCCTATCTTGAGGAAGCTCTTCGCGCCTTTGAAATGGAGGTGCTGCGGCACATGCCCGATGACCGCGCCCATATGGACTTCGCAATCTTTCCCGATCGTCGTCCCGGAACATATATAAGCGTGCGCGAGCACTTTCGTGCCGTCGCCTATCGAGGCGCCGTCCTCGATTATCGCGTACGGCCCGACTTCGATCTCGCCCAATACGGCCTTTTTGCCCACGATAGCCGTGGGATGTATCTTAGCCACTATCTCCGCCTCTCCTGGGGTTCAACACTATCAGGAATTCGCCCTTCGGTTTCGACTTCTCGAAACGCGCGGCTATCTCGCTCACTTTCCCGCGCAAGATCTCCTCGAATTTCTTCGTCAATTCGCGCATCACGCAGATGCGGATATCGCCGAATATCTCAAGTATATCATATAAAGCCCTCAAAATCCTGTGCGGAGACTCATAAAAAATGACTGTCCGTTTCTCACCCTTGAATTCCGACAGCTTATTTCTCCGCGCGCCGGACTTGTTCGGCAGGAATCCCTCGAAGATAAAGCGGTCTGTCGGCATGCCAGATGTTATCAGGCCGAGTATTATCGCGGCCGGGCCGGGTATCCCGACGACAACGATCCCCTCTTTTATCGCAAGCGTTATGATATGCGCCCCGGGGTCGGATATGCCGGGTGTCCCGGCGTCGGATACGAGGGCAATGTTCTTGCCTTCCTTCAGCAGTTTTATGAGGTAATCGCCCTTGGTTATCCTGTTGTGCTCGAAATAACTCGTCAGCGGGACTTTTATGCCGTAGTGGTCTGTGAGGATCTTTGTATGGCGGGTATCCTCCGCGGCGATGAGGTCGGCTCCCTGTAAGACCTCGACAGCGCGGATAGTTATGTCTTTAAGGTTGCCTATTGGTGTAGCGACTACATAGAGCGTTCCGGATGGCATATTTATTCAACCGTAACCGACTTTGCCAGGTTTCTCGGCTGGTCTACGTCCCTTCCCTTAAGGACGGCGATATAATAGGCCAGCAGCTGCAGCGGCACCACGGTCAGGAGGACAGAGAGCGCCTCTTCCGTCTCGGGGATATATAAAACCGAGCTGACGTGTTTTTTTATCGAGACATCCCCATCCGTAGCTATGGCGATTATCGCGCCGTGCCGCGCGCGTATCTCCTGTATATTGGATATCATCTTGTCATAAGTTAACGACCGCGGCGTGATGGCCACGACCGCCATATTCCTGTCGATAAGCGCTATCGGCCCGTGCTTCATCTCGCCGGCCCCGTAACCTTCGGCGTGGATATACGAGATCTCTTAAGTTTTAGCGCCCCCTCGAAGGCATTTGGATAATTCACCCCGCGGCCGATATACATAAAGCAGGGGAGTCTGTAATATTTTCTTGCGCAGGCCTTGATCACCTCGGCTCCGTCGAGTATCCCGTCCATATGCTCTGGGATCATCTCAAAGCTGTTCAGCACCGCCTTCAGCTGTTTTTGCGTCAACGCGCCGTTTATCCTCCCGAGATACAAAGCCAACAGGATAAAAGTCGATATCTGCGCCGTATACGCCTTTGTCGAGGCGACGCCGATCTCCGGGCCGGCATGCGTATAGATGACACCGTCGGATTCCCTGGCTATCGTTGACCCGACCACGTTGCATATCGATACCACTTTTACGCCGTTCTTCTTCGCCTCCCGGAGCGCGGCGAGCGTATCCGCGGTCTCGCCGGATTGGCTCACTGCGATAAAGAGGCTCTTCTTGCCGTATACCGGGTCCCTGTATCTCAACTCGCTCGAGACGTCCACCCCTACCGGGATCCTGGCGAATCTCTCGATAAGGTACTCGCCGACAAGGCCGGCATGATAGGCGGTCCCGCATGCCGAGATGACTATATTGTCGATACCGCGCAGTTCGGAAGCGGTAAGTTTTATCCCGTCCATCTTTATCCGGCCGCCCGGGATATCGGCCCGGCTTGACAATATCTTGTGGATGACGCGCGGCTGTTCGTATATCTCCTTCAGCATGAAATGCGCGTATCCCCCTTTTTCCGCCTGGGAGATGTCCCAGTCGATATGCGTGTGCTTCTTGATTAATTTTTTGCCATTCAAATCCGTTATGACGACCTTCTCCCTTGTCAGCGTGATCACTTCCTGGTCATCTACAAAGATCACCTTCCTGGTCCTGTCCATTATGGCCGGGCAATCCGAAGCGAGAAAGTTCTCTCCGTCTCCCAACCCGACGATAAGCGGGCTGCCGCATCTGGCCCCGACCAGCTTGCCGGGTTCATCCTTGTGTATCACCGCTATCGCGTACGAGCCTTTCGCGTCTTTCAGCGCGCGGCGGACAGCGTCCTCAAGGGCTCCCTTGTAATATTTTTCTATTAAGTGGGGCAGAACTTCGGTATCGGTGTCAGAAATGAACTTATGGCCTTCTTTTTTAAGTTGGGCCTTGAGTTCTTCGCAGTTCTCTATTATGCCGTTATGGACGAGCGCTATCGCCCTGCGGCAATCATAATGAGGGTGCGCATTTATGTAATTGGGGATGCCATGCGTCGCCCAGCGGGTATGGGCTATCCCTATGGTGCCTCTCAGGCGGGTCTTCTTGAGGCTTTCGTAAAGCCCTTTTATCTTTCCGGGCATCTTCAGAGTCCTTATCCTGTGCCCTTCGAGCACAGCGATGCCGGCCGAATCATACCCCCTGTATTCGAGCCTCGCCAGCCCCTTTATTAAAATAGGGGCGGCTTCTTCACTGCCTATATACCCGGTTATGCCGCACATATTTTCAGTCCGTAGTGAACCTTATCTCGTCTATATAGAGGACGCCGTTCTTGTCATCGACGGTCATGTCGTCGAAGGCGATATCCAGTTCCATCATATTGCTTAAGTCCCACATCGTCCTGGTCGCCTTAAACTGCTCCAACGGGATAGAGAGCCGCTGCCAGTCATCGGTTACCCCGCTCAGCACGCAGGATGAGCGCTGGCCTCTCGCATTTTTTAATTGAATGCTGAATTTCGTGGTAAAGCCTTTGGCCGCGTCGCCTTTTATCAGCATGCTCAGGTTCTTATACGGCCTGAGGTCCAGGTTGTTCAATTTTATGTAGATACCGTTTAAGGCCGGCCCGTTAGCCGCCACGTCATATGTTACCTTGGCGACATGCGAGTTACTGCCCGTTTTCCCCATGACACCGTAGACCTGGATTATCTCGATCGTGGTGCCCTGGCTGTAGTCCAGGGTGTTGGAGGTCCAGGTGCCGATCATCGTCCCTAAATCGCTTATATCGCCCCTTTCAAAATTGGCTACCATGAGGTCCTTGGCAAAGGCGGAAGCGCTTAAGACAAGGATCGCCGACAGGAAAAGTAGCGCTGAGCCGATACGAATCATTCTACCCATTATGACAGCCCTCCTGTTTGTATTTTGGCGTCCCCACGGGGATTTGAACCCCGGTCGCAAGCTTGAAAAGCTCGTGTCCTGACCAGGCTAGACGATGGGGACGCTGTATTTTGCCGGTTACTTGCTCTCCTCCGCGGCTTCCTCTTCTTCGATGACAGAGGCGACCGAGGAGACCCTGTCTTTTGCGTCGAGTTTTATTATCCTTACGCCCTGCGCGGCGCGTCCGGTCGACCGGACGTCTTTAACCGGGCAGCGGACTATTACACCCTTCTCCGTTATGATCATTATCTCGTCTTTATCGGAAACCGTCTTGAGCGCGACGGCTTCTCCGTTCTTTTCGGTGACCCTGATGTTGATGATGCCCTTGCCTCCCCTGCTCTGCGTCCTGTATTCCTTAAGCTGCGACCTCTTCCCGAACCCTAATGAGGTTATGGTAAGTATGGTCGCTTCCGGGTCGGCTACAGACATCGCGATGACCTCATCTTTCTTGCCGAGGGTTATCCCTTTGACGCCCTTGGCTGAGCGGCCCATGTCCCTGACCTGCGATTCCGGGAACCTTATCGCCTTGCCTTCCTTCGTGGCAAGCAGTATCTCCCTTTTGCCGTCCGTCATCTCGACGCCGATAAGCTCATCGCCCTTTTCCAGGGTCATCCCGATTATGCCGCCTTTGCGCGGATGGCTGTATGCCTCGAGCGTAGTCTTTTTTATGATGCCCTGTTTCGTCGTCATTACCAGGAAATTGCCTTCTTTAAATTCTTTTACGGGGATGAAGGCGCTCATCTTCTCGCCCTGCTGCATCTCGAGCAGGTTGATTATCGCCTTGCCCCTCGCCTGGCGCCCGGCCTGCGGCACATCGTAGACCTTAAGCCACAGGACACGGCCCTGGTTGGTGAAGAATAATATGTGCTCGTGCGTGGTCGCGATAAAGAGGTGCTCGACAAAATCCTCCTCTTTTACGTCCGCGCCTGTCACGCCATGGCCGCCGCGGCGTTGTTTCCTGTACGCCGAGACCGGCAGGCGTTTGATATAACCGGTATTGCTTACGGTTATCACGACGTCCTCTTCGGCGATAAGGTCTTCAACCTCGAGGTCCTCTACTTCCCCGACGACATCGGTCATCCTCTCGTCGCCGTATTTTTCTTTTATCTTCAGGACCTCTTCTTTTACTATCTGGTATACTTTCTTCTCGCTCTTTAATATGGACTCATACAGCTCTATCTTCTTGATGAGCTCGAGGTATTCGGCCTCGAGCTTCTCGCGCTCCAGCGCGGTCAGCCTGCGCAGCTGCATCTCGAGTATCGCCTGTGCCTGGATGTCGCTGAAATCGAACTTCTTGATGAGTGCTTCTTTCGCCTCGGCCTCGGATTTCGATTTCTTTATGAGCTCTATTATCTTGTCGAGATTGGCGAGCGCCTTCTTCAACCCCTCGAGTATGTGCGCCCTCTCCTTGGCCCTGGCCAGGTCAAATTTAGTCCTGCGCGTTACTATCTCTTTCCTGTGCGCTATGTAACATTCGAGCATCTGCTTGAGGTTCAACACCTTAGGCCTGTTCTCCACAAGCGCCAGCATTATGATGCCGAATGACACCTCGAGCTGGGTGTGCTTAAAGAGCTGGTTCAATATCACCTGGGCGTTCGCGTCTCGCTTCAGCTCGATGACTACCCTCATCCCGTCTTTATCCGACTCGTCCCGTATATCGGAGATCCCTTCTACTTTCTTGTCGGTGACAAGCTGGGCGGTCGCCTCTATCATGTTCGCCTTGTTCACCTGATACGGGATCTCGGTAATGACAATGGACTCTTTCCCGGATTTCTGCTCCTCAATGCCGGCTTTCGCGCGTATCTTTATCAGCCCGCGGCCCGTAGTATAGGCCTGTTTTATCCCCTCACGGCCGCAGATCGTGCCGCCCGTCGGGAAATCCGGCGCCTTTATTATCTTCATAAGGTCTTTAATGGAAATTTCCGGGTCATCTATTACCGCCGCGATACCCTGCGATACTTCCGAAAGGTTGTGCGGCGGGATATTAGTGGCCATACCGACCGCGATACCTGATGAGCCGTTTATCAAAAGGTTTGGCAGAGTCGCCGGAAGTACGGTCGGCTCCTTGAGTGAGGCATCGAAGTTCGGAACGAATTCGACGGTATCTTTTTCGAGATCTGAGAGCATCTCCTCGGTTATAGCCGCCATGCGCGCCTCGGTATATCTCATGGCCGCCGGCGAATCGCCGTCTACCGAGCCGAAGTTCCCCTGCCCCTCGGCCAACGGATATCTCAACGAAAAATCCTGGACCATCCTCACCAGCGAATCATAGACCGCAACGTCCCCGTGCGGATGGTATTTGCCGAGAACCTCGCCGACGATCCTCGCCGACTTCTTATATGGTTTCGTATGCTCGAGCCCGAGTTCCTTCATCCCGTAGAGTATCCTGCGATGGACCGGCTTCAGCCCGTCGCGTACGTCGGGCAGGGCGCGGCCTACGATAACGCTCATCGCGTATGAGATGTATGAATCCTTCATCTCGTCTTCGATATATACCGGAACTATCTTCTCATTGCGCGCGTACATATTAGAGCTCTGACCCTCCTATCTTAAACATCCAGGAATCTTACTTCCGGTGCGTGTTTCTCTATGAATTCCCTTCTCGGCTCGACAGCGTCGCCCATAAGTATCGTGAACATCTGCTCGGCCTCTACGGCGTCTTCCATCGTGACTTTCAGGAGCGTCCGCTTTTCCGGGTCCATGGTCGTCTCCCAGAGCTGCTGCGGGTTCATTTCTCCAAGACCTTTATATCTCTGGATGCTCATGCCTTTCTTGCCGAGGTTCCTTGTGTATTCAAGGACGGCCTTGAGCGAACTAAACTCCAATTCCTCTTCCTCGCCTTCAAGCCTGAAAGGCGCCTTCTGTTTTTCTTTTGTCTTGCCTTCTTCGGTATGCGGCAGGTAATCCGATGCCGAAAGGCCGAGCTTCTCAAGTTTGGTAAGGCACTTCTCTATCTCCTCCGCTTCATATATTTCAAGCAGGTCGACGCCCTTGCCGTTCACTGCGCCCTTGCCTTCTTCTTTTATCTCAACATCCTCACCGGCCTCTTCTTCTTCCTTGACGAACTTGGCTAGCTCGTCGTCATTATAGGCAAATTGGTCCTGGCCATCCACTTTTACCCTATAAAGTGGCAGTTTTTTGGTCTTTGGATGCCTAGAAATCAGGTATTTTGCTAAATTCACTCCCTTTTTGCCTAACCCGTCGGTAAGATCCTCAAGCTCGACAAGCGCATCCAGGATCTCCTTCAGTTGGGCATCCGTGAACGTATGCTTTTCCTTCATCCTGACCAGCTTAAGCCCTTCCGACCCAAGCTCAAGGAGCATCGAGTTCATCTGGGTCTCTGTCTGTATGTATTCTTCCCTCTTGCCTCTCTTTATCTTGTAGAGCGGCGGTTGGGCAATATAGATATTCCCCTTCTCGAGGAGCGCTCTCATCTGTTTATAAAAGAAGGTCAACAGCAGGGTCCTGATATGCGAACCGTCCACATCGGCATCGCACATTATTATCACCTTCGCGTACCTTAGCTTCGATACATCAAATTCCTCCCCTATCCCGCAACCCAAGGCCGAGATTATCGTCCTGATTTCGTCATTCGCGAGGACCTTGTCCAATCTGGCCTTCTCGACGTTTATGATCTTGCCCTTGAGCGGCAATATCGCCTGGAACCTGCGGTCCCTTCCTTGTTTCGCCGAACCGCCGGCTGAATCGCCCTCAACGAGATAGACCTCGCAAAGCTCGGCGTCCCTTTCGGAGCAATCGGCTAGCTTCCCCGGCAAACCTACGCCTTCTAGCGCGCCTTTTCTCCTGGTAAGTTCTTTCGCCTTCCTCGCCGCTTCCCTTGCGCGGCTGGCCAGGAGGCATTTATCCGCCACCTTATTCGCTATCGAGGGGTTCTCCTCGAAGTAAGAGCTCAGCGATTCGTTAACTATTGAAGCCACCAGGCCCTCGACCTCGGAATTCCCCAGCTTTGTCTTGGTCTGCCCCTCAAATTGCGGCTCCGGTATCCTTATCGATACGACCGCGGCAAGCCCCTCGCGCACATCGTCGCCGGAGAGGGTTATCTCCTCGTTCTTGAAAAATCCTTTATTCTTGCAATACTGGTTTATGACCCTTGTCAGCGCCGACTTAAACCCGCTTAAGTGTGACCCGCCCTCGATGGTATTTATGTTGTTCGCGAAGGAGAAGAGGTTCTCGCCGTATCCGTCGTTATACTGCAGGGCGACCTCCATCTGTATCCTGTCCTTCTCGCCGCTGAAATAGATGACTTTCTTATGGAGCGGGTTTTTGTTCCTGTTCAGGAATTCAACGAAAGATTCTATGCCGCCGGTGAACTTAAATGAGTTCTCCTTGTTAGTCCTCTCGTCCTTCAGGCTGATCTTCAGGCCTTTATTGAGGAACGCCAGCTCACGCAGCCTGTTCGATAAGGTATCAAAGCTGTACTCAAGCTTCCCGGTGAATATCTGGTTATCCGGTTTAAAAGTTATGCGCGTGCCGGTCGTCTTAGATTTCCCGACGACGGTCACCTTCGATGCCGTCTTGCCGCGCTCATACCTCTGGTGGTAAACTTTGCCGTCGCGCCTGACCTCGGCCTCAAGCCACTCGGACAAGGCATTGACAACTGAAACACCCACACCATGCAGGCCACCCGAGACTTTATAGCTCTTATGGTCGAACTTACCTCCGGCGTGGAGCTTTGTCAGGACGACCTCGAGGGCCGATTTCTTCTCGGTCTCGTGCATATCGACCGGTATGCCGCGCCCGTCGTCTATGACCGTAACGCTGTTATTTTTATGCACGATGACGTCGATATTCTGGCAATAACCGCCCATCGCCTCGTCGATGGAATTATCCACGACCTCATAGACGAGGTGGTGGAACCCGCCGACGGACGTATCGCCGATATACATCGCCGGCCTTTTCCTTACGGCTTCCAGCCCCTCCAGGACCTGGATAGTTTTAGCGTCGTACTTTTCCGATTTCACCGTTTTTTCCGGTTTTTCCGTCTTCGCCATATTCTATATCTCCCCTATCCTGAGTTTTATATCTTTGACCGGGCCCTCGCCCAGCTCGCTCTTTATTTTCGCCAGGATCCCGGCTTTCTCCATGGTCAATCTATGGAGCCAGCTCGACGAATCCACATGTACCACCAATACCTCTTCTTTGATATCCACCGGTTTCGCGTGTTTTGCCGCGGCGTCGCCCGCCGCTTTCGCCCAGACAGCGCCGATCGCCCCGGCCTGCGAAACCTTCCCGCCGCCCAAGTTCTTTAAGATGCCATCCAGCACATCTTTGATCGCAACGGGCCGGTTCTTCATCTTCTATTCGGTGCGCACCGGCAGGATTATGTATATGTAATCTCCGCCTTCCGCCCTGATCACGCCGCGCCTGTCCTGCCCGGCGAATTCAAAGTCTACTTCTTCCTCGTTTATGGTCTTGAGGGCATCCATAAGGTAATTGGGGTTGAAGCCGATGGTGAATTCATCCCCGCTATATTCACAATCGACCTCTTCGCGGGACTCGCTGCCGTCCTGCGACGCCTTGGATATTATGACCCTGTTCTTCAGCAGGTCCAGTTTTATCGATTGCGAATCCGGCGTCGCCAAAAGGCTGGCCCTTTTCACGGCCGCATAAAAATTCTCCCTATTCGCCCTCAATTTATCCTGCCCCTGCTTCGGGATGACCTGTTCGTAATTAGGGTATTCGCCTTCGATCAGCCTTGTTATAAGTTGTGAATCGTCCAACTCGAAGGCTACCTGGTTTTCGCTGAATAAGATCTTCACGTCGCCGTCGTCTTTTAAGATCCTCTGCAATTCGGTGACCGCCTTCGACGGGACTATGATCTTTCTCGTGAACCCGGTCGGTTTCGGCGTCTCTTTCTCCACCATGGCCAGCCTTCTTCCGTCGGTCGCCACGACACGCAATTTCTTTTCGGACAGGACAAACAAAACACCGTTCAGGATATACCTGGTCTCGTCCTTTGATATCGCGAACGCCGTAGAGCTCAGGATCGACTTTAATTGCCTCTGGGGGAGGACCAGTGTGTCCTTGTCTGATAGTTCGGGCACTTTCGGGAATTCGTCCTTTGGCAGCCCCATCATTTTAAATATCGACTTATCGCATTTTATGGTGACCTGGTTGTTCTTTTTCGCCGAAAGAGTTATATCTTTATTGGGAAGTTCTTTCACGATGTCGCTTATTTTTTTAGCCGGTATCGATATCGAGCCCTCTTCCTGTATGTCGACTCCGGCTAGTTTTGAAATTACCCCTATCTCGAGGTCCGTGGCTATGAGCCTTACTTTGTCTTTTGACGCTTCGAATAATATATTAGATAAGATGGGCAGCCCGCTTTTTTGTGATACGGCGTTTTGCACGGTCTGTATCCCTTTTTGCAGTGTCTCCCGCGTCAACTTTACTTCCATCTCTTCTCCTTATTTATTAATTAAAAAATAGTAGTAGAAGCAGTAAGCCTTGTTCGCTTGTGGATAACAACACAACGCTTTATACAGCGGCGCATTAAAGGGTTTTTCTGGCCCTAAAGTTATGCACAGGTTGCGGGCGAAAAGCATCGTCCCAACAGAAACCCCGGCACATCGCATTAGTTATACACAATCATCCACATGTTATCAACAACAAAACCAGAGCCAACCAACAGGTTATTCACCCCGTATTTGTGTCGCGAGCCTGCCGATCGTCTCCTTTATTTTGGCGTCTTTTTTCATGTCCGAGTCTATGCTTTCGCACGCGTGCAAGATCGTGGTGTGGTCCCTGCCCCCGCATAATTCCCCTATTTCAGGCAGTGAATGGTCGGTCAGTTTCCTTATCAGGTACATGGAGATCTGTCTGGGGAGGACCATCTGTTTTGTCCTGCGCCTGCCCTTTATATCCGACACGCGGACGTTAAAGTAACTCGCCACTTCCTCAAATATCGTGTCCGCGAGTATCCGGGACTCCTTCTCTTTTACCATGTCCTTCAGGACAGAGCGGGCCAGTTCAAGCGTGATGTTCTGTTTAAGCAGGACTGCGTTCGCGACAACGCGCTTCAACGCGCCTTCAAGTTCGCGGATGTTGGACTTTATCTTTTCCCCTATGTAAAAAATCACGTCATCCGGGACCGCGATATTCTCTCTCTTTAACTTTTGCCGCAATATCGCTATCCTCGTCTCGAAATCGGGTTGGGAGATCGATACGATAAGGCCCCACTCAAACCTCGAGACCAGCCTCTCCTCGAGCCTGTCGATCTCCTTGGGCGGCTTATCGCTCGAGAGGACTATCTGCTTGTGCGCGTCGTGCAGGGTATTAAAAGTGTGGAAGAACTCTTCCTGCGTCGATTCCTTCCCGGCGATAAAATGGACGTCGTCTATCAAAAGGACATCCACCGTCCTGTATCTTGCCCTGAACCTGTCCGTCGACCGGTTCTGTATCGATTGTATAAGCTGGTTCGTGAATTGCTCGCTTGTTATGTAGACCACTTTCATACCCGGGTTTTTCGCCGCGACGCAATGCCCGATGGCGTTCATGAGATGTGTCTTCCCCATTCCGGCCTTCCCGTATATGAACAGCGGGTTGTAGGCCTTTGCCGGTGATTCGGCTACGGCCATTGCGGCGGCATGCGCCATCTTGTTGCTTGAGCCGATGACGAAATCATCGAAAGTGTACGCCGGGTTAAGCCCGATATTATTATGGGCCTCCTGTTTTTTGGGTGTATCGGCGGATTTCGGAGCGGAGCTGGCTGCGGCCGGCAGGAAGGTATTAGGCTCTTTGGCGGAATAACGGAAATCCAGCGCCAGGTTCTCGCCGGCGATATCCTTAAGGGTTGTCCTGATCATGTCTAAGTGATGTTCAAGGAGCCAGTCCTTAAAGAAACTGTTCGGGACCTCAAGGACAAGGGAACCTTTCGAGATTTCCAGCCCGCTTGTGGGCTTGAACCACGTCTCAAAAGTCTGAGGGTTTACCTTGGATTTTATGAGGTCCTTCGCTTTTTCCCAGACCTCTATAGCACTCTTTATATTTTCCATAAAAAAGCCGTAAAAAGTTATTCACAATTTATTCACAGGCCGCAAATAAGGCAGGCCGCACCAAACCTTGTTAAATTATAACAAAGATACGGGCCTGTTGCAAGAACTTTTTCTTGACTAACTTGCCAATCGTGATATAATCGTCCTTTAACTTTAAAAGGAGAGAACGATGAAGAAGAACATTACCTTAAAATCCAATTTAAAGAGGGTGCGCGCCCACGGGTTCAGGAAGAGAATGTCGACCAAGGACGGCAGAGCGGTCTTAAGGAGAAGGCGCCAAAAAGGCAGAAAGCGCCTCATACCCTAACCCTTCGGATCCCCCATGAAGAGGTTCTCCCTTTCGCGTCCCGAAAGGATAACCAAGACATCAGATTTTAAGCAGGCCTTAAAAAACGGCTCGTTCTATAACGGGAGAGCCTTAAAACTGAGCATTTCCCGGAATGATCGCGGCGTCTCAAGGATAGGCGTTTCGCTCCGCAAACATATATTCAAGCTGGCCGTTTCGCGCAACAAGCTGCGCCGCCATATCAAGGAGGCCTTCAGGCTCAATAAAGAAAAACTGGAGAAGGGCTACGATATCGTAGCTATCCCGAGAGCCGCGGCAGCTGATTTAAAATACGAAGAGTTGAATTCAGAATTTTTGGCGTTGTTAAAGAAAGCGGGTATCTCAAAAGATTAAATGGTTAAAAAAAGTTTGTTATGTTTAATAAAGTTCTATCGTAACTTCTTGTCAGGATATAAGTTACAATGTTGCAGGTATTACCCATCCTGTTCGGAATACGCGGCTGAAGCGATAGAGAAGAAGGGAGTTTTTAAGGGGATCCTTCTCTCCTCTTTCAGAATTCTAAAATGCAACCCATTCACTAAAGGCGGATACGATCCGGTAAAATAATATGAATATGGAAAAACGCGCGCTTTTGGCGATCGTAATATCGATGGCGATACTGTTGTTGACACAGCCGCTCCTCGTAAAATATTTCCCCAGGCAGAATCAGCCGCAAAAGGCATCGGCAAATGTTCAACCCGCGCCGGAGCCGGCAGCGGCCCAGGTTTCCCCGGCACAAAAGACACAGCAGCCGCCTCAGCCGGTCAAGCTAGTCGATGAAAAAGATATTATCTTTGAGAACGAAGAGTACCGCGCCGTCCTTTCGAACGCCGGAGGCGTGGTAAAAAGCGTTACCTTGAAAAAGCACCTCGAGGGCGGGAAGCCGATAGTCTTATTCGACGAGCAGAACCCGGCCGATGCCACTTTTTCGGTATCAGGGCTCGATCCGGCCCTCGACAAGGCCGTATATTCTCCTTCGATCCGGCAAAACGGGGTCCTTTTTACCGCTAGATCACCCGGCGGATTAAGCGTGGAGAAGGAGATAACCTTCAGACCCGGCGAATACGCAATAGACCTGCGGCAGACGATCACGAACTATTCTACCCAATCCCGGAACCTTAAATATGCGATCGTGGCCGGATCAGGCCTGAGAAGCCTTTCCCCGCAGGACGAAACGTACTCAGAGCTTGTGAAGGAGATAGACGGCAAGATAACTAACGTAAGCAGGGGCTCTATAAAAAAGCCGGTTACATGGGACGGCATACGGGTCAATTGGGTCTCGCAGAAGGCAAGGTATTTTTCTTTAATAACAAAACCGCCGGTTTCTTTTAAAGCGGTTTCTTCTAACAAATTGCCGGACAATAAGTTACAAACACAGATAGGTTCGGACAATTTTACCATCACCCCGAATTCATCGGTTACCCACGAGTTTATCTTATACGCCGGACCCAATGTTTATAATAATATGAAGAGCCTGAAACTGGGGATAGAGGATTCGGTTTATTTGGGTTTTACGGGCGGTATAGGGCGCGTATTATTTGTCATACTTGACCATATCCATAAGGTGGTCAAAAACTGGGGCATGTCTATAATATTCCTTACCGTTTTGATCAATGTCCTGCTCTTCCCCCTGACTTTTAAGGGGATAAAGTCGATGAAACAAATGCAGGCTCTCCAGCCGAAAATGGAAGCGCTGAAAAAGGCGCATAAAGGCGATTCCCAGAAACTCAACAGGGAAGTAATGGAGCTCTATAAGAAATATAAGATAAACCCGATGAGCGGTTGCCTGCCCTTGATCTTACAGATGCCGGTCTTCTTCGCCCTCTATCAGGTCCTTATGCGGTCGATAGAGTTACGCGGCGCCCCCTTCCTTTGGATAAAAGATCTCTCTCAGCCGGACAGGCTCGTCGTATTTAAAACTCCTATCTTATTGATAGGAACAGACTTAAATATTTTACCCTTATTAATGGCTGTAGCTATGTTCTTCCAGCAGAAGCTTTCTACCCCGCCACAGTCATCATCTAGCGACCAGATGGCCCAGCAGCAGAAGATGATGGCGATCATGATGCCCATTATTTTCGGTTTCCTGTTTTATCATCTTCCGTCCGGCCTGGTAATGTACTGGTTCACCAATACAGTTTTGACGATTGCCGAACAGGAGATCTTCCTTAAAAAGGAAATGTTCCACGTGGAACATTCCGAGAGCTAGAGGGCCTATGAAGTCTATTGAAGCCGAAGGAAAGACCACAAAAGAAGCTATTCACCTGGCGCTGCAGAAGCTCGGGGTTAGCCGCGACAAGGTCCACGTTAAGGTCCTCTCCGAAGGCCGCCGGGGCCTCTTTGGTATGGAAGGCCTGAAACTGGCCAAAGTCAAGATAACCTTAAAAGAAGAAACCCACCAAACACACCACAAAGTTTGATCCGGAAGTACCCAAAATGCCCGGGATACCTTATTCTAAGGACTATGATGTCATAGTGGTAGGCGGAGGCCATGCAGGCTGCGAAGCTGCCCTGTGCGCGGCCAGGATGGGCTTAAAATGCCTTCTTTTGACCATGGACCCGGATACCATGGCCCAAATGTCCTGCAACCCCGCCATAGGCGGACTCGCCAAAGGCCATATCGTCCGGGAGATCGATGCGCTTGGCGGTGAGATGGCAAAAGTGGCTGATAAGACCGGTATCCAGTTCCGGCTTCTTAATACCAAGAAAGGCCCGGCTGTCCAGGCACCCCGCGCCCAGGCAGATAAGAAACTTTACCGGCTGACGATGAAGAAGGTCCTCGAAGGCCAGGACAATCTAGAGTTAAAGCAAGAGACCGCTGAGGAGATAATTACCTCGAGCGGGAAAGCCGCAGGCGTCCTTTGCCAATCAAGTGCGCGGTATGGCGCCAAGGCGGTTATTATCACAACAGGCACATTCCTGAACGGACTGATACATATAGGGATGACAACCTTCCCTGCAGGCAGGATCGGGGAGCCTCCGGCTGTCAGGTTATCGGACTCATTACGTTCGTTAGGATTTGAAATAAAAAGACTTAAGACAGGAACCCCGGCCAGGCTAAAGAAAGGATCTATAGACTTCTCCAAGACAGAGATCCAGGATGGCGATCCGGAGCCGACACCCTTCTCATTTTCTACCGAAATAATAGAGCTGCGGCAGGTCCCTTGCCATATCACTTATACAAACCACGAGACACACAAATTCATCTTGGACAACCTTGACCGCTCACCGCTTTACAGCGGGAAGATCAAAGGAGTCGGCCCTCGCTACTGTCCGTCAATTGAAGACAAAGTCGTAAGATTTAAAGACAAAGAGCGCCACCAGATATTCCTTGAGCCGGAAGGATTGGATTCCGATGAGATATATCCTAACGGAGTTTCCACAAGCCTCCCCGAGGATGTCCAGTTATCTATGTTAAGGACCATCAAAGGGTTAGAGCATTGCGAAGTGGTTCGTTTTGGTTACGCCATCGAATACGACTTCTGCCCGCCCACCCAGCTTAAACCTACGCTTGAGACAAAGCTTATAGATGGACTTTACTTTGCCGGACAGATCAATGGCACATCAGGCTATGAAGAAGCCGCCGGCCAGGGCCTTATTGCCGGGATCAACGCCGCGCAAAAAATTAAAGGCAAAGGGCCTTTTGTCCTGAAACGGTCGGAAGCTTACATAGGCGTATTAATTGATGACCTGGTGACGAAAGGCACAAACGAGCCATATCGCATGTTTACCTCCCGCGCGGAATATAGACTTCTATTGCGCCATGACAATGCCGACATACGGCTTATGGGTTATGGTCATGAGTTAGGCCTTATACCGGAACCGCAATATAAGGCGCTGATCGAGAAAAAGAAGATGATCGAGACAAGCGTCACTGCCTTAAAGCGCAAACGTCCCGGCGAGATATCTTCGTTTCCCGGCGAGATCAGGAAACAGGCCGAGCTAGAGGTAAAATACGAAGGCTATATCAATAGGCAGGTCCGCGAGGCCGAAAAGCTCAAAAAGCTCGAACAGGTAACGATACCTTCGACGATAGATTTCAAGAACATCAAAGGCCTGCGGAAGGAAGCCCAGGAAAAGTTCGACAAGATAAAGCCCGGGTCTGTCGGCCAGGCCTCAAGGATATCAGGTATTTCGCCGTGCGATATCTCGCTTCTCTATGTCTATATAGAAGCCCTCCATAAAAGAAAATCTTGACAAAAAATCCGGCTCTGTTAAAATGTTCCACGTGGAACAATGGCAAAGATAATCTCTGTCTGCAATCAGAAGGGCGGCGTCGGTAAAACTACCACAGCCATAAACCTCGCCTCGTTCATCGCGTTGGCAGGGCGCAATGTTTTGGTCGTCGATTGCGATCCCCAGGCCAATGCTACCTCCGGCCTCGGTATTGACAAAAAACAAGTCAAAGAATCTATCTACGACGTCCTTATCAACGGAAAAGAAATTTCACAAGTAATTGTAAATACTAAACTTACAAACTTATATATTATCCCGTCAAACGTCCACCTTACGGGCATGGAAGTCGAACTCGTTAATTCAGAAAGCCGGGAGTTCCATTTAAAACAAGCGCTTGAGCACATAAGGCCCTCATTCGATTATATAATCCTCGATGCCCCGCCGAGCCTCGGGCTCTTGACGATAAACGCGCTGACCGCATCCAAGTCCGCCCTGATACCGTTGCAATGTGAATACTATGCGCTCGAGGGGTTATCCCAACTGCTCAGCACCATCAACCTGGTCAGGCAGAACCTGAACCCGTCGCTCGAGATAGAGGGCATCCTCCTCACCATGGCCGACTTCAGGACAAAGCTGACCGACGAGGTCATAAAAGAAGCGAGGAATTATTTCGGCGATAAGGTCTATAAGACGGTAATACCGCGTTCCGTGAAATTAGGTGAGGCGCCGGGCTTCGGCGTTCCGATCGTAATGTATGACAAGCATTCACAGGGCGCGCGCAGTTATTACGAATTCGCAAAAGAATTCCTGAAAATAGATTTTCCGCTCGAACTGAACACAAAGCCAGAAAAGGAGATCCCTGATGGAGAAGAGAGTATTAGGAAAGGGGCTTAAGGCCTTAATCCCGGACGATGTCCCGCAAAGGTCCGAAAGCAGGGGAACGGTCCAATTAAAAGTCAGCGAGATAATACCCGGCAGGTTCCAGCCCAGGGAGGTCTTCGACCCGGATAAGCTTAAAGAATTGATGCTCTCGATAAAAGAGAAAGGCGTCATACAGCCGGTCATCGTGCGCCCGAAAGGCGACGGCTATGAGTTGATCGCCGGCGAGAGGCGATTGAGGGCCGCAAAAGGATTGGGGATGGAACTGGTCCCGGCGATAATAAAAGATGTCAAAGACGACGAGGCCCTTGAGATCGCCCTTATCGAGAATATCCAGCGCGACAATCTGAACCCGATCGAGGAAGCGAAAGCGTACCAGAGGCTTTCCGAGGAGTTTTCTTTTACGCAAGAACAGATATCCGAGAAAGTGGGCAGGAACAGGGCGTCGGTCTCGAATACACTGAGGCTCTTGAGGCTCCCGGATAAGATAAAAGAAGAGATATATCTCGGAAGGATCTCGATGGGCCACGCCAAGGCGATCCTGATGCTCGATTCCGAACAGTCGCAGCTGGAACTCTGCTTAAAGATAATAAGGCGAGGCCTCTCGGTCAGGGAAGCGGAATATTTTGTCAAGCGTAAGATCGTCGGGAGAGCGCGCCCGGCGAGGCCTAGGAAACATTCGACCGAGGTCCGCGCGGTCGAGGAAGAACTGCAGAGGATACTCGGGACAAAGGTGACCCTCCTGCATAATAACAAGCGCGGCAAGATCCTTATCGAGTATTATTCCAACGACGACCTGGAGAGGCTGCTGAACTTGCTCCGCGGGCGCGCCAGGTCATAGAGGATAACCAGGAAAGCGCAGCATAATATTGAAAGCGCGGCCCAGGTTTTGACGACCGGTTTTACGGGCACAGATTTAAAAGTCCCGTCCCTCAGAAGTATCTTCGCTTTATCCGTCTCCGCTATCAACCTGAATTTATATTTATCCGAGGCTATCTTTAACGCGGCCATATCGTAATTTCCATCCATCTCCCTTAACCAAATAGCCGATTTCGACGAACCGAATTCATTGATCGGGATATTCGGCCTTTTTATCTCGTAGAATGTCTGGGCCGCGTTCGGCCGTCCGGTCGTCGCCGAGAGCATCGCCCCGATATAAACCCAGTTGGAGCAGATTATATCTTCCGGGGCGGTATTCTTCTCTATGATCCTTACCCAGTCCTTTGCCTCGGCGTCGACCAGGTTTATCTCCAGCGGTCTCGCGTGTTTTTTGAGGGACGGAATGAGGTTGTCAGCCGTCGAATCCAATAAAAATAAAGCCGATGCCTTCCTGCCGTCTTCCCCGTCCGGGTACGACGAGATAGTCGGAGAGAAGATGTTTATGAAGATCAGCAGTGAGGCCGAATAAAAGAGTGCCAGGCGCGCCCCGGCGTTTTTCCCTGACAGGAACCTTTCCAGCATTCCGTAAATTTTCTCCAATCCCGCCCCGGCGAAGAAGATGACAGGAAGGAGGCCTTCCCCGCTTAAAAACCTGAACCTATAGTTAATCGCCAGGGGCAGGAGAGCCAGAAATAGCGCGATGAAAAAAAGGCCGCGGACCCTGAATTGCCTGTCCGCGAGCCTGCCGAGGCCCGTCGCGGCGAACAGATATATAAGCGGATAAAATTCGAGCAGATCGTTTTCAGCGACTTTTACCCCGAGCGGGTTTTCAAGGCCATGTATGTTTGCCAGGACGTGTATTATCACCGGCGCAGACAGCGCCAGGGAGAAAAGGACGGTTTTCAGCACCCGCATCAGGATATCTCTTCTCGCCAGTCCGTAGAGAATGAACGCCAGAAGGCCCAGCCAGGGCATGCCGAGGTGGGTATAAAAAGCGCACGCGATAAGCATCGGGCAGGCTAACTTCCTGTTTTCCTCGAACGCATAGAACGCCAGCAGGATGAATATCAACGACAGGGTTACGGGTATAGTGATCGTTAATTTCAGGAAGAACGTAAAAGGGATTGCCGCGGCGACAGCTACGAAGAAACCTGTTTTCGGCGAAAAGAGCCTGTTGGCGACGAAGGAAAGCGTAGCCAGGAGGGACACGAATGACAATGCCGAGAAAAGCCTGGCTATGAAGAGTATGTCGAGCCCCATCTTATACGGGATCAGCAACAAGAGGTGGAAGAGCGGAGGATAGAGGTGTATATTGCCGGCAGGCGCTAACTCCCAAAAGGCATGGTTAACTATCCCGCCGGCCGTATCAAAACCCCGCATTACATTGATATGATAGTATATATCGAGGAAGAACGGGAACTTTTGCCAGTTAAGGAGCGAAAGAAGAAAGAGGCAGGCAATGAGTATTGAACTTGACAGTCTCCAGTTCGGTTTGGGCATAGCGGCCTCTCTAAGAGCGCATAAGGTGCAGCGATATCTTTAATCTTTCAAAACCCAGCCTCGATACGGTAAAGAAAGCCTCCCGTATTATTTTATCCTCCATCTTCGAAGAGCCCACGCTTCTATTGACAAAAACGATCGGTATTTCTTTAATAATAAATTTTTTCCTCAAGCAAAATTCAGTCATCTCTATCTGAAAGGCATACCCATCAGCCTTTGTCCTCTCAAAAGGGATTTCTTTCAACGCCTCTTTGCGGAAGCACTTGAAACCGCTTGTCCAATCCCTGATCTTAAAACCTACGATAAAACGGGTAAATAAATTAGCTATATAACTTAGGACTAACCGGTTGAATGGCCAGTCGACCACGTGGATACCCCGGATATAGCGCGAACCGATGACCACATCCGCCTTTTTCGCTTGCTCGAGGAATTCCGGTATGTATTTAGGATCGTGCGACAGGTCGGCGTCCATCTGGATTATGTAATCTACGTCCATGGCGACGGCGTAGCGGAAACCGTCCTGGTAGGCCAGTCCGATGCCCATTTTTTTTGGGCGCTTGATCAGATGGATTTGAGGGTGAAGCCGGCTAAGGCGTTCAACTTCCGCGCCCGTGCCGTCGGGCGAGTTATCATCTGCTATGACGATATGCGAGACTTCCGGGAGCGCCAGCAGGCATTCCAGTAGGAAACTGATATTTTCTTTTTCATTGTATGTAGGTATCACAACAGCTGTTTTCATAACACCCTTTTTAGTTAGAGGCCGGTCTTTTAAAGATAACCACAGGCGGTACGCCGCCGGGTTCTCTGAATAGATGGTAATACGGGTCCGGCATAGAATCAAGCCAGATATCCGGACAGTTAAGGCTGAACCTTTGCAGGATGTGGCTGCCTTCGGGAATATTATTTTCCTCCAAAAATTTACCGAAGAAATAAGTATCCCTGCCTTGGCGCGGAATTAACCAGACGGCGTCTTTAGGTGAAAATATGTAAGAAGGCAGATGTCCCTCCAGCCAGGGCGTTTTTTTAGTCATGCGTCCTGAGCAGCGTAAGCCGGTATAGAATATTATAGAGCAATTATCGTAGTTAGTCAGGACAATATCATCCGCCCGGCTATTCGCCTTCAAAAAAGAGACGATGCCTTTTAATGGGCCGTTAAAAGTATGGGTCAATTCGTAAGCGTAATCCGGGAGATATGTCCAGAAATGCCCGGTCTCTTTGTTCAGGTAAGCGCTATAGAGCGACAGCCTTGTCCCTACATCCGGATTAGCTTGCCATGAGGCAGGCAAAGCCATACGCTCGAATTTCACATTTTTTAACGGATAAAGAGGCAGGAGGTTGAAGATCCTTGTGGCGACAAGGATAACAAAAAAACCATATGCCCATACAGGATGTTTTTCTTTAATCTTGAAAAAAATGACGGCGAGATAATAAAAGAAGAAAGGCGCGATACCCATAAGATACCGGAAATAAGGAAACGGCCCGATAAAGGTCAGGACGAGCAGGACCGAGGCAATGATAAAAGGCAGCGGGGTCAGCGGAGCGCCGCGTTTACGCAGGTAAAGAAATACAGGAATGAGAATAACGGGGAAGAGGTGGTCATTTATATAAAGCGCGTAACGGGCGAGATTATCAAGCCGGAACATGAAAGGAATGGGCTGGGTAAATTCGAGAGAACGCCCGAGTATGCCCATAGAAAAGAACCAGGGCGCGGTCAATATGAATAAAATACCGGCGGTGAAAATAACAGCCTTAACGCGTTCTTTGCTGATGCCCCGATATAGGAAATGGGCGACGAATCCTATAAAAACTCCGAGAAAGACAAGATAATGCGTATAAAAAAGGGCGGCGAGAGCCGTTATAAAATAAAAAACAGCTCTCCCTCTTTTTTTAACGGCTAAATCCATATATAAAGTGGTCGTAAGCAGCGTCATAAAAGTCAAGAGAGAATAATACGCGCATTGACGGATATGCAACAGGACCGCGACGGAAATTATCATAAGGAGCGAAGCAAGACCGGCAGTTTTTTTATCGGCTAGCCTGAAAACCAGGCGGTAAAACAGAATGATAGATAATATCCCGAAGATCGCGAAGGGAAGACGCGCCGTAAATGTGGATGGCCCCAGAACCATAAAAAACAAGGAGATGACATAGAATTCAAGCCAGGAACGGAGATAATAAGCGAAACTCCGGTCGAACTTAAAACCGGTGTTTTCATGGACGATGAGGTTGCGCCCGTCCCAGGCGGCCGGGTATCCGAACGATAGGACATTCTTGGCTAAAACCGCGCTGGAAGCTTCATCCTCCCACAGCGGCCGGTCCGCAAGATTTGGGATGATTAAAAGCGAACCTAACACCAAAAGCAGCGCCAGGAGCCTATTTTCCGTTAACATATGCATCATTTATTATTGCCATTCCTTAAATGTACGATCGGATGCCTGACCAATCCCGTGCCCAGCCCGATTTCGAGGCTGGTCTTGGCCATCGTTTGCATAACGCGAAAATCCGGAACTGTCCGGCCTTTTTGAACGGCCCGTCTTTTTGCCAGGGTCCCGGGTAAATTTTTTATGTTCCAGGACAAAGCGCCGATCAACGACCCTGCTTCATCCGGGGCTCCTTTTATCAGCGCGTAGAGCGCGTGGAAGGATATAATTATAAGGAGCAACGGTCCTAAGATCAAGATCATGGCCAAGGAGTAGTTTTTGATGAATGACATCAACCTGTTTTTTTCCCACTCATATATTTTAGCGCGGACCTTATCCGCGGTTGAGGTGCTGCCCATGTGCATATGAAAAACGACCGCCTCCGGCGCGTAAATTATCCCGTAGCCCATCGTCCGCAACCGCCAGCTCAGATCTACGTCTTCATGGTACATAAAATATCTTTCATCGAAAAGTCCGGCCTCCTCCAGCGTCTTTTTGCGTATCAGCGCGCAGGCGCCGCAGGCATAAAATATGTCGGTTTTCCCGTCAAACCGGCCTTCGTCCTTTTGCCCTATCCCCCGGTTAAACGCCAACCCGAAGATATCGCAGATCGTGCCCGCGGCATTGAGAAGAGACCTGTCGTAATAGTCGAGCATCTTAGGCATCGCCATCGAGTTTTTTTCATCGGATAATAATTTACCGGCGAGGATCTCCAGCCACCTGCCGTTCGTCTCGACGTCGTTATTTAAAAGGCATATTAATTCCGACCGGCAATCACGGACCGCGCGGTTATATGCCGCGGCGAAACCTATGTTTTGCCCGAGGCGGATAAGGGTCAGGCCGGGATACCGGTTTTGGACGAAAGACACGGAATCGTCATCCGAGCCGTTATCTACGACGGTTATTTCCAGCGGACCGCCGTATTCCGTTTTCACTACCGACTGCAGGCATTTTTCCAAAGACGTCCGGTTATTATAGTTCAAGATAATGATCGAGCAGGATGGATAGATGTCGTTTCTCACCGCACCCCCATGGAAAACATAAGATAACTTACGGACGTCCGGCATAAAAAGATAAACCAGTCCTTTAAACCGAAAAGGGACAGCAGCCATTTATTAAACGCGCGGCGGTAAACCGCGTCCGTTATAAGCAATTTCAGGGAAGGGGTCCTTTGCTCGAGGTCATTAACGGCCTTTTTTATCCTGGGCAGAGGAAGGTTCGTTTTTAATTTTCTCTCGTCTTTGACCCGGTCGAATCCGTCATAATCAAGATCGAGGAGATGGTTATTTTGCCGGGACGATTCATACAAACCCGTGCCCGGATAGGCGGTAGTTATGCTTACCCAGGAGAGGTGCGGTTTTTGCCGTTTCACCAAGGCGTAAGTCCGGTCCAGGTCGTCCGCATCCTCGACCGGGGCGCCTACCATATATTGGCCTAACACAAGTAGCCCGTTTTTTCTGCAGATCTCCGCCGCCCTTACTGAATCGTCCGCTTTTATGCCTTTATGGTAGTAATCGAGTATTTTTTGGGATCCGGATTCAAAACCAAACCAGACGATAACGCACCCGGACCTTTTAAGCGCTGCGGCCAATTCATCGTCGATGGTGTTGGCCCGCGACTGGCACGCCCACGATAACCCGGAAAGTCCCGCCTCTTGCAATTGCCGGCAGAAACTAAGAGCCCATTTTTTATCGGCGGTAAAAGTGTCGTCCTGAAAATGGAACCCCTTGATATTATAGCGGTCGCGCAAAAGCGATATCTCCTGTACGATCTTCCCTGGATCGCGCCACCGGGTTTTCTTGCCGAAAATGAGGTTGACCGTCGGCTGGCAGAACGAGCAATTGTAAGGACACCCGCGGCTGCCGACGATATGCAGGTTAGGCGCGGGCAGCGGAAAGGTATACCAGCTTTGCCTGAGATATTCGTCCATCGGAAAGAGCTCCCGTGCCGGAAGAGGAAGGCTATCGAGCGGATCGGAAGCGTAACTCATCTGCTTTTTAATGATCTTCCCGTCCGCGCGATAAGAGATGTTGGGGATATTTTCCAGGCTTTCGGATGCGGCCAAACGGCCCATGATCTTTTCGCCCTCCCCCATTACGACCAGGTCGATATCCCGGCAGTCAAGGAAATCATCCGGGGCGACGGTGGCATAAGGCCCGCCGACAACCACGGTTGCTTCCCCGCGCGAAATATTTTTGCAGAAAGAAGCCAATTCTTTGACGGCGGTCACGGTCGTTATGTCCGCCGTTATGCCGATCAACCGGAATTTTTCTTTCCGGAGTATTTTTTCAAGGTCTCGTTTTGTCTCAATGCGGAGGTCTATCCCCTTGACCCGGTGGCCCTCGTTGAGCAGGTATCCGCCGATATAGCTTAAGCCCAAAGGCGGCCAAAGCCATTGAAGGAGCCTCTTTCTGGGGGGGCAGATGAGGAGTATGTCCATTATAGCCCGAATTCTCCGAGGAGGAACCTTTTCTCCGAATCGATAGAATTTTTGTCGGCACAGGTTATGAAGACAGGGCCGTTGTTTTTGTCGAAAAAGCCCATTTTTATTTTATAGCGCCCTTTTTCCGGGACCGAGGGGATAAAGATCCTGTAGTTGGTTTTAATTATCCGGCCCGCAGGCCATTCCTCGGTCGGGTAGATATTGTAGGCCGGCGAGAAAACAAATTGCCGGATCATTTGTCCGCCGGGGTCTTCAACCCAAATCACCGCTCCGTAAGAGGCTGTCGGCGCCTTCAGGCTTTTCCAGTACAAGGAAAGACTCAGGCATTTTTTTGATAAAAGGGATTCTTCGGAAAGGTCATAGCCTGTCAGGGCGATCTCGCGATTGATCTCGACGGCGGCCGTATAAGACGGAGAAGCCTCTTTTAACTCCTCGTAAAGTTTTAAGTCTCCGCTCGAGCCCTTTTTAAGCAGAGCCGTATTTTCCACCAGCCCGACGACGCCCCAATGTCCTTCCTCGAGGAAAGACCTGAAATTACGGCCGCTTTCCGGATTTTTGAACTGGGCGGTAAGCGTATCCTCGAAATCGATCAGGGCGTATTCTACCCCTGGAGGAAGAGTATATTTTTTGTTGATGATCTTATAGTGGCCCATGTAAAGGTGGTGGAATGACTGCAGTTGTTCCCGGCCGGAAAGTTTCGGTAAGAACCTGAAAGTCGCCACCACGCCGGCATCGGAAGGTATAGACCTGATCATGTCGTTCATGACCGGCGCCAAAGGGTCCCTGACATAAGAGGGCAGGTTATTTGACAATTCCAGCCATGGCCCTATGCAATAAGCGAAATACAGGGAAACAACCACAAAAATGGCCGCAAACACAAACCGCATTTTCTTTATAAGGCCGAGAGCCAGCAGGCGCCTGATGCCGTAAACGGAAGAGAGGAAAATAACCGGGATAATAGCCAGGTTGTATTGGTTATAAATATTGCAGGCAGGCAGGTAATCAGCCAAAAGATTACGGGCGAAAGTGGGTAAAGATAAAAAAAGGACGGCGGGGCTGAAGAGCGGCAGGAAAGAGACGGGGCTGAAAAGGAACCTGAGATAGTCTATTTTATAGGGCATAGCCGCTATTTTCAAAACCGCGATAGGATGGCGGACGATATTGAAGGCGATCTCGACGGGATTGTTCCCCAAATAGGCGTAAAAGGAAGTAAAAATATACGCATCTTTATTGAAATACGGCAGAATGAATTGTATCGTAGCTACGGACCAGACCAGGGAGGAGATTATGGGCCATAAGATCCAGCGCTTGCTTTTCCTGGCGAACATAGCGTATATGCCAAACATGATCACGGCCAGAGCCGCGTCCTCCTTGCACGAAAGGGCGAGTATAGACAGAAAAACGAAAGGAACGAACCTGTCTTTTATCAAGCAGTAGAACATGAACAATATTATCGGGGCGAGAGCCGCCTCCGGATGGAATTCGAACAGGTTGGCATGATTTAAAGCGGGATAGACAAGATAGGCAAAGGCGATGATCACGCCGGGTATCTTACCTATTTTTTCTTTGGCGATAAGGTATACCGGCCACGCGCCCGCTCCCAGCAGCGCGCTCTGGAGGAGCAAGAGGGTCATGGCGTGGGGTATTATGGCATAGAAGACAAGATAAATGATAAGGATGGGGGAAAAGTGGTCCGTGAAAATGATACCCCTTGCGATAGAGGAGTCCAGGAACCGGCCGTGGAGAGTGTTCCACATGCTTTGGTTATAGATGGCCAGGTCAAAATCGAAATATCCGAAATACAGGTACTTAATAAGGCAGATGACGAAAAATAAAGCAATATAAGAAATTATCAAACAGGCGACGATAAAAGGCGCTTTGGCTTCAAAGGCTGATTCGGGTTTGGTCATATTTTGCCGGTGCTTTATTTTCTCATCGTTCATTCTACTTTAAATGTCCTGGCCCGTCAATATCATTATCGCGGTTTTATTGTAATATGTTTTTATATCTGTTATAATAAACCGAAACTATGAAAGTATTATTGGTCAAACCCCCATCTGATATGCATGTAGTTCTGCCGCCTATCGGGTTGGGATATCTGGCGTCTTCGCTGAAGAGATCGGACGCGTCTATCGAGGTATCTATCGTCGATTGCCTGAAGCAGGGGTATGACGTTCTCCGGTTCAGGGGATATCTCGAGAAGGCCAACCCTGACGTGGTCGGTTTTACCGCTTTTACCATGGAGATAGCGTCGGCCCTTAAATGCGCGGCGGCGGCAAAAAATTATAACCCGCGCATTATCACGATCGTGGGGGGCGCGCATGCTTCGGCGTCGCCTCAGGAAGTCTTGCGCGACCGGAATGTCGATTTTATATTTCGCGGCGAAGCGGAAGAAAGCCTTCCGTTATTCTTAAAGAAGCTGGGCGCAAATGATTTTCATGGCATAGGCGGCCTGGGCTACAAAGAGAACAATACCTTCAGGTTTAACGAGATACAGCCCGTCGAGGACCTTGACGCGCTTGCTTTTCCCGATTACGAGCTGATGAAATTCCGGGAATACCCGAGGATGTATTTTACCAAAAGATTTCCGGCCGCTCCTATTTTGACCAGTCGCGGCTGTCCGTACGATTGCACTTTTTGTTCAGCGCATAAAATTTCAGGCCGAAAATGGCGTTTCCGCAGCCCTGAAAATATAATTGCCGAGATCAAAATGCTTCACGGCAAATACGGGATCAGAGAAGTCTCTATTTGGGACGACAATTTTGCCTTAAGCAAAGAACGCGCCTTGAAATTTTGCCGTCTCCTGAAAGAGGCCGACCTCGATCTGATCTGGTGGTGCCCCAACGGGGTCAGTCTCCATACCGTAGACGAGGAATTATTGGCCGCCATGAAAGCGTCCGGTTGCTATGCCGTCGCCTTTGGCGTTGAGTCCGGCTCCGAGAGGGTACTTAAAGATATGAAGAAAAAATTGTCCCTTGAGAAGCTGAGAGATACGGTGTCTCTGGCGCACAAAATGGGTTTTCGCACGCAGGGTTTTTTTATTATAGGGTATCCCATCGAAGAGGAGCGGGATATACTGAAAACCATAAGATTGTCCAAGGAGTTGCCGTTTTCGAGGGCCAGTTTTTGCCTTTTTCAGCCCCTCGCCGGCTCTGAAATTTACGAACGGTTAGTTACGGCGAAACAACTGCCGCTCGATCTGGATTCAAAAGATTGCGAATATTCAAAACCCAGCATCCCGACATCCGGCGTCTCCGATTTAATGCGCTTGAAGAGATGGCAGCGGAGGGCGATATCGGAATTTTATTTAAGGCCGGGGATATTTCTGGGGCTTTTGCGGGAAAACCTGTCATTTGACCAGCTTCGCGAACTGGCCGTTATGGCGGGAAAATATATTTTTCAGCCGGAGGTAAAAAAGGAGAGAACGGTAAATTAAATTATCAGTCATCATCCCGGTTTATAACGAAGCCGGAACAATCAGCGCTATTTTGCGGCGGATCGAAGCCGTCGATCTCGAAAAGGAAATAATAATCGTCGACGACGGTTCGACGGACGGCACCGCCGGTATATTAAAAAAACTGGATCAGTCCCGATACAGGATCATTTATCAACCCCGTAACCGGGGCAAGGGCATGGCGATCCGCGAGGGGCTGAAATATGCCACAGGCGGCGTGGTTATAATACAGGACGCGGACCTTGAATATGACCCCCGGGATTATCACGCATTGATCGGCCCTATTTTAAAGGGACAGGCCTCGGTCGTATACGGGTCTCGGTGGCTTCGCGGGCATTTTAAGGATATACCGTTTAATTTGTTCAAATTGGGCAGCCGGCTGTTGACGGCCATGACAAATGTCCTTTACCGGGCCAGGCTTACGGATGAACCGACTTGCTATAAAGCCTTTAAGACGGAGGTGATCAGGGATATCAAGCTTGATTGCCGGCGTTTCGAGTTTTGCCCGGAGATAACCGCGAAGATACTCAAGCGCGGCTATAAGATTTATGAAGTGCCTATCTCGTACAATCCGCGAAGTTTCAAAGAAGGCAAGAAGATAAGCTGGTTAGACGGTTTAGAGGCTATCTGGATCCTCGTGAAAAACAGGTTTACCCATTAAGGCCATATGGCAAAAAAAATCCTTTTAGTCAATCCCCCAAGCGCTTTTGACGTCTATAAAAACTCTAAGGTCCGCGCGGCTGTGCCGCGATTGCCCGTCATGTCCCTGGCTATGTTAGCGTCGGTCCTGTTGAAAGAAGGCGCAGAGGTCAAGATCCTCGATCTTGCGGTCGAACCGGACCATTTATCTTCTCTGGGCAAAGCGGTGAAAGATTTTTTGCCCGATTTCGTCGGCATTACCGCGACCACCCCGCTTTTTTTCGAAGCCGCCTCTGTCGCTCGCACCATCCGCGGGATAAAAAATGACGCCGTCTTGATCGCCGGGGGAGCGCATCCTTCGGCGCTGCCGGAAGAGTGCTTAAAGACCTCGGATTTCGATATAATCGTCATCGGCGAAGGAGAGGAGACATTAAAAGAAATTGTCCGCGGCGATCGATGGGCCGGGATCAGGGGTGTCGCATTCAGGGAAGACGGAAAGATCGTAATGACCCCGGAGCGGGAGATAACCGGGAACCTGGATGACCTTCCCGTTCCGGCGCTGCAACTTTTTGACCTTTCCCGCTATTCCTGCCCCCGGATGATCTCGCGGCGCAATCCGGTCGGCCCCTTGGAGATGAGCCGGGGATGCGTCTTTCGCTGTTCATATTGCAATAAAAATATCTCCGGCCGCACATTTCGCATCAAATCTCCCGAAAGAGTGATAGAGGAGATCGCCCATCTCCGGCGCCTCGGGTTCCGCGAATTTCATGTTTTAGACGATCAATTTTCCACGGATATAAAGAAAGCCAAAGAGATATGCAGGGCTATCATTAGAAGCGGGATTGGAATGCCGTGGAATTTACGGACGGGCGTAAGGGTGGATCGTATCGATGAAGAGTTTTTGGACCTGGCCCGGCGGGCGGGGTGTTATCAGGTCGGGGTGGGGTTCGAAAGCGGAAGCCAGGCGTCGCTTGACGCGATAGGGAAGGGTATCGATCTAACGCAGGCTTTTAAAGCCTCCGGGATGATTCGCCGGGCAGGATTGGAATGCGTCGGTTTTTTTATGTTGGGCCTGCCCACCGACACGGCAGATACCCTGGAAGAGACTATAAATTTCGCGATCCGCCTCGATCCGGATTACGCCAAAGCGACCATCCTCGTGCCTTTTCCCGGAACGGTGATATTTGATGAATTCGAGAAGAAAGGCTTGATCAAGACAAGGGATTGGAGAAAATACAATTTCCATAACGCCAGCGAGATATACGTTCATCCCAACCTCGACTGGATGACGCTGAACAGGTATTATAATAAATTCCACCGCCGGTTCTATCTCCGCTCTAATTATATTTTCAGGCACTTCTTCCGGTCTTTATTCCGGGGCAGGCTCATAGACGACCTTATTTCCGCTTTTAAGACTTTTTCCATAGGCGGGCAATTTTGATGAAAAAGACAACAACCCCCGTATATTTCGATCCGGAATACTTCGAAAACGTTCCTTGCAACCTCTGCGGCGCCGGCGAAACAGAGACTACAGTGCTTTATGAGGCGGTAGCGGAAAAGATCCCGCGCCGCAAAGAAGAATTGATTACCCGGTATTCGTCATCGGGCGATGAGATCATCTTTGAAAGGGTGGTCCGCTGCAACCGGTGCGGGCTTATTTATATCTCGCCGCGGCCGAAGACGGAGATCATAATGCAGAGCTATTCCGCGGCCGAAGACGAAAGATATGTTTCCCAGGAAAAAGGCCGCCAGGTTACTTTTAAACGGTGCATAAACATCGTCAAGGAATATAAGAGATCTGGCAGGCTTCTCGATATAGGCGCCGCAGGGGGGATCTTTGTCAAGGCGGCAGTCGATGCAGGATTTGAGGCGGTTGGCGTAGAACCGGCCCGATGGCTGTGCGATTTCGCTAAAAACCGCTACGGCGTCACCGTCTATCCTACGGACCTGGGCGGGGCGGGTTTCGACGATAGCTCATTTGACGTGGTGACGATGTGGGATTGCCTTGAGCATGTTCCCGATCCGATGGAGACGCTGCGGCAAGTCCGCCGCGTTCTCAAGCCGGGAGGTGTGGTCTTTGTGGCGTATCCGCGCATAGACGATATTTTCGCCAGAGTTTTCGGGCGCCGATGGTGGTTTCTTTTGTCGATCCATCTTTTTTATTTTACCCCGAAGACGCTTAAAAATTATTTTAAAAAAAATGATTTTTGCGTATTATCTCATCGTCCGCAGTTCCAGTTTTTAGAATACAATTATCTCGTGGAACGGCTGAAGGCGTATTCCGGCTTCTTGGCGGGCCTGGCCGGTTTTCCGGCGCGTTTTTTAGGCCTGGGCAGGATACGGGTCCCTTATTTTGCCAGCCAATATCTTTTGATAGGCCGGAACCGGAAAGGCGGTAATTAGGTAAAGATGCCAAATCGAAAGAGGATAGCGGTCCTGGGAGGCGGAGCGGGAGGGCTGGGGGCAGCCTGGCCTGTTTCAGGCTTGCCCGATTGCGCGGTTAGCGTTTACGAAAAGACCGCCTCCCTCGGCGGCAGCTGCGGGAGCTTCAAACATAACGGTTTCAATCTCGATTACGGCCCTCATAAAATATACTCCGTCATGCCGGGCATTATGGACCTGCTGGAAGAATTGGGCGGCGATAAATTGATCCGCGTAAAGAAGAAGCACAGGATCATTTTAAGAGGCAAATTGATCAGTTATCCTGTCCGGCTCACGGAATTGCCACGGGCGCTCGGCCTATGGGGCCTGGTCCAGTGCGCATTTTCAGTCCTGGCCTCAGCCGTTAAAAGCCTCTGTCCGCGAAGCGCTCCGCTTACCTACAAGGATTATGTAATAGGCAGGTTCGGCCGTAAACTTTACGATCTCGTCTTTGAGCCGTTGGCGGAAAAAACCTGGGGAGACCCGGAGACATTAAGCGCGGATGTCGCTTTAACGCGCATCCCCGGGAAAGGGGCCTTTGATCTGTTGATTCGCGCGTTAGGGCTCGCGAAGGAAAGCGCGGAGACGCAGGCCGATTATTTTTTATATCCCAAAGAGGGTTTTGGAGGTATCATTAAGCGGATGGCCGAAGAGATAGAGAAGAACCGGGGCGTTTTTTATATGGAGAGATTTCCGGTCCGGGCTGAAATTTCGAAAGGGCGCATAACTTCCCTGACTTTCAACGACGGCAGCAGGGCGGAGCCGGACGTGGTCATCTCTTCTATGCCGCTTATCGGACTAACGGACCTCTTATTCCCGGAGGACGCGCTCTTTCGCAAGGAGGTCCTGTCGCTTGAAATGAGGAATTTCGTTTTGGTCTACCTTTTCATCGACCGGCCGAAAATCCTCGACGACCACTGGATCTTTTGCCCGGATAAGGACATTATTTTCGGACGGTTGTCGGAGCAGAAATTAATGTCAAGCGGGATCGGCCCGGAAGACAAGACCGTCATCTGCTGCGATTTTACCTGCGGCAATGACGACCGGAGATGGCTGACGGATCCGGAGGAACTGGCAGCGCGCTGCTCGTTGGACCTGGAGAAGCTGGAGCTGGTAAAGGAAGGGGAGATATACGGCCATCATGTTATTAAGATGCCCGCATTTTATCCCAGGTACGGCCTTAATTACCGGACCACGGCAGCCAATATATTTAAAAAGACAGGGAAAGTGGAGAACCTTATTTGCACCGGGCGGTTAAACCTTTACAATTACAATAACTTTGACCACTGCGTGGATATGGGGCAGATAATAGCAAAAGAGCTGCGCCTTGGACGCGCAGGCCGGGACATTACGGACGAATTGATCAGGCGCTCCGGCTCTTATCGTATAGTGGATTAAATATGATCATGAAAAATAAAATACCGGTTAATTTTCTTATCGCGTTGATGATCATCATCTCCGGAGGGGTGGTATATATCAACTCGCTTTTGAACCCCTTCATATGGGACGATCTTTTCCTTGTCACCTCGAACCTTCATATAAGGTCCCTCAGCTATATCCCAAAGCTTTTTTTGGAGAACATATATAACCAGGATATGACAGGCAAATTCTACCGGCCCGTGCTCATGAGCAGTTTTTCGTTGGACTATAATACGTGGGGGATCGACCCGTTCGGTTATCATTTAGGCAATATTCTTATACATCTGGCCAATGCTTTGATGGTCTACGCCCTTATCCGCCTTATTTTCCGGCGGAAGGGGCTCGCCTTTTTAACGGCCATGCTCTTCGTATTGCATCCGGTACAGACCGAGGCGGTGACATATGTCTCGGGCAGGGCGGATCCTTTGGCGGCATTCTTCTGCCTTATTTCGCTGTATTTTTTCATAACATATACCGATTACGACCGGTTCAGGAAGAAGTCATATTTCGGGGCCTCGGTCCTGTCCTTTTTACTGGCGCTGCTGTCGAAAGAATCCGCCGTGATGTTCCCTTTTGTACTTCTTTTTTATGAAGTTTGTTTCAGGAGGGAAGAACTGAAGGGCAAGAAGCCATTAAAGTACGCGGTTTTTTTAATTATCATATTGGCCTACGCCATTGCAAGGTATTTCATCCTGCTAAACGTCAAAGACACTTCGACGGTTAACGCCGGCTCCCCGATGCTAGCCCGTTTTTTCCTCATCCCGTCGATCATCCTTACGTATATAAAGATACTTTTGTTCCCGAAAGGGCTGCATATGGAGCGGGTCGATTACGGCTTTGACAGGCCGGAGTATCTTTCCGACCCCAGGGTCTTCTCGGCCTTCCTCATCTTATTCGCTATTGCCGTATTGCTGTGGCTGGCAAGGAAACGCCGCAAGGAAGCCCTATTTGGTTTTGGCTGGTTTATCCTGCTGCTGATACCCGTCTCGGGCATCGTTTCGATAAACGCTTTTATTGCCGAACACTGGCTTTATCTTCCGTCGATAGGTTTCTTTTTATTGACGTCATCGCTGCTCGCCGGCCTGTTCCGTTTTAATTCGATAAAATTATGCGTAGCTAGTTTCTTGATAATCGTTTTAGCCATGCTTGGCGCCCTGACCATAAGGCAAAACTACATATGGAGGGATCCCGTATTTTTCTACAGGTACACATTAAAGTTCTCCCCTTTAAGCACCCGCCTGCGCACTAATCTGGGTTATGAATATTTTTCCCTGGGCCGGTATAAAGAATCCGAAACTGAATTCAGGAAAGCCATTGCGGCTGAGCCGGCAGGCGCATACGCCGCTTATGACTATCTGAATCTCGGCGCTTCGCTTTATGCGCAAGGGAAAAAACAGGAAGCGTTCGATACCCTCGACAAAGCCATAGAGGCGAATCCGGGTTTTCCCATAGCATATTGGGCCATGGGGAACGCGTACCGGGATGAAGGAGAAAAAAGAAAGGCCATTGAATTCTACAAGAAAGCGGCCGAGTTATTGCCATCGAACGCTTATTACTGGTTAGTGCTGGGCAATGTCAACATGGAGATAAAGGAATACAAGGAGGCGGTAAAGGCGTATAAAAAAGCGTTGGGGGCATATCCGCCTTTCTTTGAGGCCAGAATAAATTTGGGCACCGCTTATTACAGGCAAGGCCTTCTTAAGGACGCGTTTAACGAGTATCAGGAAGCGCTAAAGATAAATCCCGAGAGTCCCGAGCCTTATTATAACATCGGAAACATCAGCGCTGCGATCGGGAAGACCAAAGAAGCCGAAGAATTCTGGCAGGAGACGCTTAAAAAGGACCCGAAACACGCCGGCGCGAAGAAGAAACTCGAAAAGCTCCGCAACAAAAAGTAACCATCTTGTTGACAAACGGGCGGTTATGTAATAAAATCTAGGTTTACATAAAAAGGAAATACTAAAATGGAACAGAAGACCTTGGTAGTGATCAAGCCCGACGGCCTGAAGAAGTCCCTGACAGGGAACATCCTTACGCGGTTGTCGGAAACAAAGCTCGAGATCGTCGCGGCAAAGATAATCCGGGTAAGCAGGGAGTTGGCGGTAGAGCATTATAAACATATGAAGGACAGGCCGTTCTTCGAGGAGCTCGTAAAATACATACAGGGCGAGCTGCACGAAAGGCGGAAGGCGATGGCCATGGTCTACTGGGGCGACGACGCCATAAATAAAGTAAGAAAGCTTGCCGGCGCCACAAATCCCGAAGAGGCCGACCCGACCACCATCCGAGGTTCGTACGGCCGCATAACCACAAAAGGCCTTTACGAGAACGTCATACATACCTCCTCGAACGAGGAGGAGGCTGAACGCGAGATAAAACTCTGGTTCGAGCCGGATGATATTATAGTCGACCTTTACCCCACCAAATTCGTGACGCTTACCAATATAACAAAGAGAGTCTGGGAATAATGATAATCCGTTCCGAAGAGATAACCGCTAACAGTTTCCTTGATATCTTCAAGAAGATAGTCAGGAAGAAAGAGGCCGCCGGCATAAGCGCCGTCCAGAACAACCCAAAAGACCTTTTCGAAAGGGCCAAATCTTACGGTACCCGCTATAAGAACGACAGCTGGGGCTGGACGTCCAATATCTGGAACCGCAGCGCGGCCGGCAGCGTTGTCGTAGAGAAAGACGAAGAGCTTAGGGCAGAACATACCCAGCTCATGCAGCGTGTCCTTGAGCAGATCTTATGCAAACCGATGGTCCAGGTCGACGCTAACCTCGGCCAGCCCGGCTCGAAGGCGGAGATGAGGTGCCGTCTTTTTATCGATCCCCAATTCCCCGACATCGGTCACCGCTGGAAAGAATTGAATTTTGCCGGCGACACGGCGAAAGAACCTGAGGTGACGCTTTTCTGCATACCGCATTATCTTGAAAACCCCAATGTCCCGGGCGGACATGAAATGTTAAGGGTGATCAGGTTCCCTAATCATTCATATACTATTGTTACCGCGAGTTCTTACCAGGGAGAGGTGAAGAAAGGTTTTCTTTCCCATTGGATATACCACGTCTACAAAAAAGGCGGGACCGGTGAGCATGCCAGCCTGAAAGAGTTTACCGCAAAACGCACAGACGGAAAAAGCAAGAGGATCGTCATGGCCCTCTGGGGCCTTACCGGAAGCGGAAAATCGACCCACGGGATGTTTACTATAAACAGCCACACAGCACCTGCCTTCAAAGAGAAATTCGGCATCGACATTTCAAAATATATAACCGAACAGGTCATCAAGAACGACGACATTATAGGGGTCTTTGAGGATTGCGTGGTCAGCCCGGAAAGGGGAGCGTGGACCAAGACCGAAGATCTCGACGACAGGCAGGAAGCGATGTTCAAGGCCGTTTCCTCACCGCGGGCCCTGCATGAGAATACCGAGTGGGACGAAAAAGGCAACGTAAGCTTCGACGGGAAGCTCTTCCAGTACCACGGCAAGCCTAACCAGAACGCCAGGACCGTACTGATGCTCGAGGATACCGGTTATTATGACGGCAGCGTCGATTCGAGCGGCCCGCTTAACATGGCGGTCTTCATCAGCCCCGGCTATATATCCGATTACGCGTGGCTCAAGCTGAACGACCCGGCTTTTGCGGCAAAGGTGCTCGCAGACGGTCGCACGACGGGCCATCCGGCGCAGAGCAGGAAGGGGATCGGCGAGGAGAAATACGAATCGAGATATTGCCTTCCTTTCACGATGGGCGTCGGGAATGCCGCGCACGTAAAAAGATTCCACGAATTTATCAAGAAGAGGGAGAAAACCGATAACCCGCTCGAGGTATTCCAGATCAGCACGACCGGCAGGGTCGGCGCTAACTACGATTGGGTAGAAGTGCAGCTCGGCGATAAGAAAGTAAAATTACCGAAGACAAAGTTCGAGGAGATAGGCGGCAAAATAAGGCCGGTCGGCGGCACCGGGCCCACGATAGAGGAAACGGAATTATTCCTGTTCCAGGCGGCACGGGGCGCGGTCAAGTACGAGCCCCACCCTGTGTGGGGGGATAAGGTCCTGGTCCCCGTAGAGGTCGAGGGCCTGTCTAAGGAACGGCTTAAGGAGCTGAACCCTTTCCATTACAGGTCTGCCGCAGAGATGAAGCGCCTCCTGAAGGCGCAGATATTGACGAGCAAGTTTTACCTTGAACAGCAGTGCCCGGGCCTTTCCAAGAGCATCTTTAACGCGATGGATTTCTAGGGGGTGAGCTTTGCTTAGGAGCATGACGGGTTTCGGCCGCGGCGAGACGGCTGCGCCGAACGGGAAGATACAGATAGAGACAAGGACCGTGAACCACAGGTTCTTCGAGGTATCGTCCCGCCTGCCCGAAAATTTCCAGATATTCGAGGACAAGCTGAGGGCCGAGATCGCCAAGAAAGTAAAACGCGGGAAGGTGAACCTTTCCATGACATATGAAAACCCGCGGAAGTCCGGGCCAAAACTCATAATAAACAAAGACCTCGCCCGCAAATATAAGAAATTACTTCTGGACCTGAAACATTCCCTGGGGTCGAAAGACGAGATCAATTTTTCCCAGATAATCTCCTTCCCCGGCGTAATAAGCGTGGAGGAGCAGCCAAGGGAAGAGGCGAAGCTCTGGCCGCACATCAAGTCCGCGTTGAATAAAGCCCTCTCCTCCCTGGTAAAGATGAGGGAAGAAGAAGGCAAGAGGTTGGTCGCGGATATATTAAAGAGGAAGGCCATGGTCTCCAGGAACCTGGCGGTTATAGAGCATCGCTCCAGGCTGGCGGTCAGGGAATACCGCGGCCATCTTTTAAAAAAGATAAAAGAGCTCTCGTCCGGGAAGATAAACCTCGACAAGGGAAGGATAGAGCTGGAGGTGGCCCTCTTCGCCAAGAATTCCGACATATCCGAAGAGGTTACCAGGATAAAATCCCATCTTAAGGGTCTCGGGGAGGCCCTGAACCAGCGGGATGAGGTGGGAAGGAAATTGGATTTCATCGCCCAGGAATTGCATCGCGAGATAAATACCGTAGGCCAAAAGACGAACGATTACAAGATCGCCCAGTTGGCCATCGCCATAAAGGGCGAGATAGAAAAGATACGGGAACAGATACAGAACATAGAATAGGGCCTATGCCGGAGAGAAGGGGACATATTTTCGTCGTTTCAGCGCCGTCGGGTTGCGGCAAGACCTCGCTTGTAAAGGCCCTTTTAAAAGAGGACAGGTCCCTTGCGCATCCGGCCTCTTTTACGACGCGCCCCAGGCGCCCGGGCGAAAGAGACGGCGTCGATTATTGTTTTATTTCAGAAGACGAATTCAGGCGCCGCCTTAAAAAGAAAGATTTTTTGGAGTGGTCCCGGCCGTTCGGGCAGTATTACGCGACGTCAAAAAGCTCCGTCTCGGGCAATATCCGCAAGGGCAGGGACGTGATCCTCAGCCTGGATTTCAAAGGCGCGGATTTCGTAAAGAAGAATTTCAAGGATTCAACCTCGATCTACATACTCCCGCCTTCACTGAAGGCTTTAAGGCAGAGGCTCGTCGGCCGCATGACCGATCATTCCTCCGAGATAAAGAAGAGATTGGGCTGCGCGAGGGCCGATATCTGCAATATTAAGAAATATGACTACGCGGTAGTAAACGACAGTTTTACGGATGCCGTAAAAAAGCTCAAATCAATCATCGTCGCGGAAAGACTTAGGGTGAGGTGAAAAATTGAAAGCGAAAAGTTCCATCTCGGTCGAGAACCTTCTCGACAAGACCGATAATTCGATCTACAAGCTCGTGATACTTGCCTCGAAGCGCGCCTTGGAGCTGAACGAAGGGAGCCCGAAGCTGGTCGAGACCGAAAGCAAGAAGATATCGACCGTAGCGCTTGAAGAGATCAGGGAAGGCAAGATAGGGATGAAGGAAAAGAAAAAATAATGGCGAAGAAAGAGGTGATCCTCGGGGTCAGCGGTTCCATCGCCGCTTACAGGGCGTGTGATATCGTCAATAACCTGAGGAAGGCGGGGGCGAACGTCACGGTCATCATGACGAAAGAAGCGAAAGAGTTCGTTACTCCCCTGACGCTCCAGACCATTTCCCGTAACAAAGTTTATTCAGAGATGTTCGAACTGCCGGCCGAATGGAGCCCGGTCCATACCTCGTTGGCCGACATGGCCGACCTGATACTGATCGCCCCGGCCTGCGCCAACGTGATAGGCAAGATAGCCAACGGCATCTGCGACGATCTCTTGACCTGCGTGGTCCTGGCGTCCAAGGCGAAGACCCTTATGGCACCTGCCATGAACGAGAAGATGTATTTGAACCCCGCGGTGCAGGATAATATCAAAAAGCTCAAAGGCAGGGGAATAGGATTTATCGGCCCGATAAAAGGTCCCCTGGCATGCGGACACGATTCTATCGGGCACATCGCCGATACCGCCTCGATAATCCTGGAAGCGAAGAAATTACTCAAGGGTTGAAGTTGCGAATACTCATAACCGCAGGCCCCACCAAAGAATATATAGACCCCGTCCGCTTCATCTCAAATTCCTCGACGGGTTTTTTCGGATACCAGATAGCCTCGGAAGCCGCCAGCCGCGGCCATAAGGTCACGCTCATAAGCGGCCCGACATGCCTGACCCCGCCCAAAGGGGTGAGATTTGTCCCTGTCGTCTCCGCCCTGGAAATGAAAAAGGCCGTCGAAAAGCATTTTCCTGCATCCGATTGCCTTATAATGTCGGCGGCCGTCGCGGATTACAGGCCGGCGGCTGTCTTCCCGCGGAAGATCAAGAAGGGGAAGGACCGGCTGGTATTAGGGTTGAAGAGGAACCCCGACATACTTTCGCTTGTCTCCAAAAAAAAAGAAGGCAGGGACGTAATAGGTTTCGCCGTGGAGACCGGCGGATTAAAAGAAAACGCAAAGAAAAAATTGAAAGAAAAGAATCTTGACTGCATTATTGCGGCGCTGCTAAAAAACAATAAAACTCCGTTCGGGGACGAAAAAATCCCGGTTTCTATAATATCCCGGGACGGAAAAACAGAAAACCTTTTTTCTTACAAGAAAAACCTCTCAAGAATTATCCTTGACAAAGCAGAAGCGGCAAAGTATCATTATAATGCTGGTAAAATTTAAAAGAGAAAGGGGGACATATATCATGATCAAGAGAAAGGGTTTCACCCTTATCGAGCTGTTGGTAGTTATGGCAATTATACTTATCCTTGCGGGTTTACTCACACCTGGCCTGTTTAAAGCCAAGCAGCAGGCAGGTAAGGTCAGCTGCGCCAACAACCTGAAGCAGATAGGCACGGCATTGGAAATGTACGCGAGCAAATGGAACGACACCTATCCTAGCTCGCCTGACACATTGTATACGGACGCAGAGGTTGACGATGCTAACGTATTAAAATGTCCGGTGGGCGGAGCTTCTTACGGCAGCTGGGCGACACAGCCTTTTACCACTACATCATCAAATACTGCTGTCCTGACGTGCACAGTCGCCGGGCATGGCGGCGGATCTGCAGGCGTAAGCCTCTATAAGGGCGGTTACGTAAAGATCAAGTAGTAGTATATAGTGAACGAAGAGCTTTAAAAAGGCACCCGAGAGAAATTCTCCGGTGCCTTTTGTTTTGACTTTTATGCTTTTACGTGTTAGATTAGATAACAAAATTAAAGAAGGGGGTGGGAATGATGCTGCGTATAAGCAAGAGAAAGGGTTTCACCCTTATCGAGCTGTTGGTAGTTATGGCAATCATACTGATCCTTGCGGGTTTACTCACACCTGGCCTGTTTAAAGCCAAGCAGCAGGCAGG